>CADCQD010000111.1 GCA_902803485.1 uncultured Eubacteriales bacterium
CTTCTTATTACTTCTTATCTTTCCCGCTGAAGATCCCCTTGTGCCTCTTTTTGTAGTCCACCCGGATCTCCTCCGCCCAGTCTTCATCCATCTTCGCAGCCTGAGGCGCGGCTCTGTACGCGGAAACTGCTCTTCCGAGGACCTCGTAATTCAGATTCACGCCGGTACTGTCATTTTCATAATTTACCGCATTGGAAGCGCGGATGCCGAACCGGCCGGCAGTGCCGATGGCGTCAATGTTCGCGCCGAGGAACAGGAACTCCCAATGGTATTTCTCCTGCTGCCGTTCCACCATTTCGCGGACCCTTCCGTAGCTGTAGTTCCGGCTGGAATTCTCCATGCCGTCTGTCGTAATAATAAACAGGGTCTTACCCGGCCGGTCCTCTTCTCTGGCGTACTTGTGGACATTTCCGATATGGTGGATGGCGCCGCCAATGGCGTCCAGAAGCGCGGTATTTCCTCTCACATAGTACTGCTCCCGGGTCATTTTCTCCACCTTCTGAAGGGGTACGCGGTCATACAGCACCTCCTGATCGCCATCAAACAGAACAGTGGAAACCAGCGCTTCGCCCTCCTCCGTTTTCTGCTTCTCGATCAGGGAATTGAATCCTCCGATCGTATCCTCCTCCAGGCCGCCCATGCTGCCGCTTCTGTCCAGAATAAATACCAGTTCCGTTAATTTTTCGTTCATGCTCTTTTCCTCCCTGTAATTGTATTTGATCATGCTGCTCTATTGATGCTCCGGTGTATCATATGTGCCGCCGGAGGTTTACCGTCTCCGGTCATCCTGATCATATCAAAAGGAGAAAAAGAAAAGGTCGCCTGTGAAGCGACCTTTACAAATATTTTTATCAGTAATTGCTCAGCATGGGCAGGTCATGATCAAACAACGCGGTATCGATGGTATACACGTCGTACACACCGTTCTCAATGAAGTACTCCACAATGAGATCCGCCTTGCTGCCAGGAGAAAAAGCGTATCCGGCGCGGCCTAAAAGGTCCCGGGCTTCGTCCATATTCAGCCGGAGCGCGATGGCCAGCGCAATGGCAGTGGACTTTTTCGGCGTATACAACGGATTTCCCTTGATCTTGGAAAAGACCTTCCGGTCCAGATTGGCCCGTTTATAGACCTCTTTATTATCGTAACCCCGCTCCTTGATCATCCGCATCAGCTTCTCCTGGAAGGTCTCGCCCAGTTCTCCCAGTACGTCGTCGATGGAACGTTTTTTTGCGGCTTTCGCGAGAGGTGCCGCATCCTTCGCCGCGAAAACAGGTGCCGCGGCAGGCGAAGGCACAGACCCGGCAGGATGCAAGGGCATGGACTCTGCAGAATGCATCGCCGCATGTTCCCATTCCCGGATCCGCTGTTCTCTTCTGCTGGCGGCCTGAGAATGAAACGCCTCATTTCTCCGAGGGCTTTGGTACTCTTCGGTCTCCCTGTCCTCCACATACCGGTCATCGATGAATGACGCAATATCGTGAGACAGATTTTCCGAAAGACGGAAGGAGGTTCTGTCAAAAACCACCAGCCAGACCATCATTTCCGAACTCATCAGAAACTGCTGGATGGCGGACAGTGCTGCGCTGAGCGCCTTATCCTTCGGAAATCCCAGCGTCCCGGAAGCCAGGAGCGGGAAGGCAATGGATCCCAGCCGTTTCTTTTTCGCGATCTTAAGGCAGGACTCGTAGCACCGCCGCAGCGTTTCTTCCTCTCCCGAACCGCCGCCTTCCCATAAAGGCGCTACGGTATGGATCACGTAACGCGCCGGAAGATCAAATCCCCGGGTCGCTGAAGCCTCACCCGGCAGGATCCTTCCGATCTTCTTTCTGGCAGCCAGAAGCTGTTCCGCGCCTGCTGCCCGGTAAATGGCCAGGTCCGCGCCGCCTCCGATCTCCGGTTCAATATTTCCGGAATTCACGATGGCGTCCGCATGTACCCTGGTAATATCGTTTCTGATAATGCTGAACGGCATGCTTCTCCTCCCGAAACGCGCGTCCAAACCGAACCTTCGCGCAGGCGCCTGAGCGCCCAGGTTTTTAGTGAACAGGGAGCCGAATGTCCCGAAGGACAAGATCGAACGCAGAAGCGTTCACAGATGATCTCCCTCACCATGAACCAGAACAGATAACCAATAACAGATAACGGATAACACATAACCTTGAACGATCCGCCTGATAAAAGTTGGTTTTGGTCCCGGTCCCCACGGATAGTTGCTGATCATTCCTGCATTTACAGTTCCACTTCAAACTGTTCTGTCTGATTATAGAGATCCAGCGCCATCTGAAGCTGAAGGATCTCCTCACTGATCCGGTCAAAGTCCTGTTTCGCGGTTTCAATGTCATAATTGGCAAACCGGTATTCCGGTACGGCATTTCTGGTACCGGAAACCGCTCTCAGCTGCAGACGCTCCTTCGGCAGGCGCCGCCGCATGGAATCCAGTGTATATTTCCTGTTGGTCAGCTGGGCCATGGTCACCAGGATCTCGTCCACAGACAGGATCCTGCCGTTGACGGGGATCTCCGCCAGCGCGTTGCTTTTATTCAGCGCATGCTTGATCACCACGGTCTTTCTGTCCAGTTCCCGGATCGTTTCACGAACGGACTCATAATCATATTCCGGGATCACCGGGGTCTCTCCTTCCGCGGCGTCATAGAAACAGCTTTCCGCCTCCAGCCGGACCCAGTAATCCTTTTCCTCATTCAGCTGCTTCAGCAGCTTATTCGCGTATGCAGATGTAATTTTCATATGTTCCCCCTTCGAATTTTATTCCAGATATTCCAGTATCACCGACCAGGCTTCCGAAAGCCGCGCCGGGGACCAGGCCGCATTGGCGGGACTGGTGGACGGCAGGCGGATATCCCGGATCCCGGTGACCGGAGCAATGTATTTTTCATATAGACTGTGCGCCGTTCCTCCGTTGGTAAAGATCTGCCGGATCTCAGCTTTATTCAGGATCACCGAGAGGTCATTGGGAACGGCATTACGGATGGAGGCGTCCGAGGATCCTGTGATCTCGCAGGAATGGATCACGTCCCAGACGGCGATGTGATGCTTTAAAAGCATCGCGCGCTTATCCGGAACAGTCCCCGGCAGCGGCTCTCCCAAAAGGCCGGAAACCACCTTCCAGAAGCGGTTCTGGGGATGACCGTAGAAAAACATGGCTTCCCTGGACTTCACGGAAGGAAAAGAGCCCAGGATCAGGATCCTGGAACCCTCATCATACAGGGGAGGAATGGGATGTTCGATCTTCATATGTTCAGCAGATCTCCAGTTCATCCTTCCCCGGAAGCTCCGGATACGGATCATCCAGCGTATCCGAGTACCAGTAAGCAACAGAGGAAATATCGTCCCGGAGCGGCAGATAGCGCCCCTCAGAGCGCCAGCCGAGCGCCTGGATGGTCACGCGGAGACTTTCCGTAAAATAAACGGGATCCGTAATATGGAACCGGTAGAGATTGAATCTGCGGCAGGCCTGGTAGGTCTCATCCGTCCGGTCCACATGCATCCCGGAATAGGGCGTGGAAAAATCCGTATATTTTCCATTCACGTCGAAATTATACGCGCCGCAGAAATAATCCTCCGTGCCGGTGCCGCAGATGGAGGGATATTCCTGGTCTTCATCGATGTAGAATTTGATCTCTCCTTCTCCCCACCAGCCGTTATTATGCACGCCCCAGTAGAGATATGTGCCCACATATTTCCCGCTGCCCCGGACCTGGTCCAGGATCGTATACACGCTTTTATACGGCAGCGGATTCACGCGGCGGAACTGGGCGTGGAAGTACAAACTCTCCTTCGGGATCTCCTTCTCTTCACAGTCGATCTGATAATAGATCGCCGCGGCCTTGTCATCTAGGTTCTCGATCTCTATACGGAATCCCTGGAAATAAGGCATTTCAAAATAACAGTTCATGCCCTTGCCCGGATTAAAGCAGACCGCAAGCCCGGAGATCTGGCGGAACTCACGGTAATCCGCCGCGCAGAAAAAGTCCGAAAGCGGCGCTTCCACAGACGGATCCTCCGCCCCGTCAAACCAGATCCTGAGGATCAGCTGGCGGCCCCGCTGCGCGCTGTCCGTGATCCAGATGTGCTTAATGGCGCCCTGGCCGGAAATATCCGCAAGTACGGCCGAATCATGGCCGCCCAGCACGATATAAGGATTGACCTTCCATCCGGTGCCCAGGTCTCTGGCCGCCTCCCTGGCAAATCCCTCAGAAAGCGGCGTCCGCCCGCCCATGCCGTTTTCCCCGGTCATATTCTCCGGAGAGACCGAAAAGGTCCTGATCTTCCTTCCAATTGTCAGATCATGAAGCATAAATACCTCCTGTCCGAGCCGCGTTATGCCTGCTCCTGTACCGCTGTTCCCCGGCCGGCCGCGGCCGGTTTTTTCTTATTCCTCCGCCGGATGTGGAACGCCAGGACCACGATGATCTCCGCCGGGATTATGATCAGCAAAAGCTGCCAGAAATTATGTTTAAACATAAGCCCGGTAAAATATCCCAGAAGAAACAAAGTCAGTACCAGCGCCATGACGATATACATGTTGTGTCTTCCTTTGTACCAGATGGAATTCAGTACCAGCAGCGCGATCAAAGAAAGCGGGATGGCCGCGAACAGCACGATCCAGTGCAGCTTGTCCACCAGCATCCACACCAGGATAAACTCCAGGAAACAAAGGGTAAAAATCGCGGCGATCGCCGTCAGGATAATGGACAGCTGGCTGTACTCCACCTTTTTGGAAAGGTCCGGGTCGTCGCTCTTCCATTCACTGTGGGTCCTCAGAAGCTCATCGATGGTCACACCGAAACGTTCTGAAAGCGCCTTCAATACATACGCGTCCGGGATCGCCTCGCCGCGCTCCCACTTCGATATGGATTTATCTGAATAGTTGATTTTTTCCGCAAGCATCAGCTGGGTCATCCCGGCGCTCTGCCTGAGCCGGATCAGGTTGCTCGCGAAAATCAGCTTGATATCATTCATCAGTCACTCACCTTACATTCGTTTTCGTATATTATAACTATTATGCGGTAGATGGTCAAGACTCGCCGGAGACCGCATATTTCCTGGACTCTACTCACAGTAGAGCCGGAAAAACGACTGGTAGAGGCCGGTTTTTGAGAGTAGTTTGAAACAGAAAAGCGCTTCCTGTATCATGAAATCAACTATTTGCAGGAGGTATCAACATGAATCCATCTTATGTATTAAGCTGCTGCTCAACTGCAGATCTTTCAAAAGAGCACTTTGAGAAAAGGGACATCCATTATATCTGCTTCCACTATCATCTGGACGGGGTGGATTATCCGGATGATCTGGGCCAGACCATTCCCTTCCCGAAGTTTTATGAAATGCTGGCCAATGGTTCCAGTTCCACCACTTCCCAGGTGAATATCGACGAGTATCTGGCTTATTTTGAAACATTCTTAAGCCGCGGCCTGGACATCCTTCACGTCTGCCTTTCCAGCGGGATCTCAGGAACATACAATTCCGCGCACAGCGCGAAACTGATCGCTGAAGAGCGCTGGCCGGACCGCCGGATCATTGTCATAGACTCTCTTTGCGCGTCTTCCGGCTTCGGCTTTCTGATGGACACGCTGGCAGATCTCCGGGACGCTGGAATGGGGCTTCAGGAACTGGCCGACTGGACAGAAAATAATAAACTGCGCGTAAATCATCTGTTCTTTACGACAGATCTTACCTTTTTCGTGAAAGGCGGCCGGATCTCGAAAGCCGCCGGGTTCTTCGGAGGAGTCCTCGGCATCTGCCCGCTGCTGGATGTGAATAATGAAGGAAAGCTGATCCCCAGAGAGAAGCTGCATGGAAAAAAGATGGTGATCCGGCGCATCGTCAAACGGATGGAAGAACTGGCGGATGACGGAAAAAACTACAGCGGCAAATGTTATCTCTGCCAGTCCGCGTGTTATGACGACGCCCGGGCAGTGGCGGATCTGATCAAACAGACCTTCCCGAACGTACAGGAACCGGAGATCTATGACATCGGCACCACCATCGGGAGCCATACAGGCCCGGGCACCGTTGCGCTGTTCTTTACAGGAAAAGAACGGGGAGATAAATAATCTGCGGATATTTTGACTTTCACCCGATAGAAACGTGCGCCGCAAGGCGCACGGCAAAAAAAGCCCGGAGGCCTTGACCGCCTCCGGGTTCTTTTTGCTTCCGGTGCAGAAGAAAGCACCGCTTTATGGCTTCATATCCTGCTCAGTACCGCCCTTGATCAGTGCTGAGGCGCGTCCGGCCCATCCGTCTCATATCCCATCATTTTTGTCATCTCTTCGATCCGCTCCAGCGGAAACGGAGGCTGTGAGATGGGACGCATGGCGATGGACATCAGCATCATGGGATTATCATCCGCGGCGATCCGGTTGGAACTTAACGCCCCGCACCGGGTACAGCGGTGGATCAGCGCCCATTCGCCGCCCTTCCTTACCCAGACCGCGATGGGTTCCATTTTACCGCCGCAGTCTGAAGCCCGGTCGCCGGGTTCATTGTCCAGATGCAGGCTGTAGAGGCAATTCGGGCAATGATTCCTGTGGTCTGTACCCGCGCCTTCCGGCTTTACCGTCTTCCCGCAGTGTCTGCAGACAAATTCTTCCTCACAGGCATGGTCGACGTAATAACCCTTCTCAGCTCCATCGTTTTTCTTTTTTCCGGTTTCCTTCGGCCCGGCGGTCTGCGCCGGCTTTTTCTTTTTGATCCCCTGATTCGGGTCGATCCTTTGATTCTGATATTTGCTCATGGATTCCACCGTGATTTCGTAAATTCATACAGGCCGATGCCGCAGGCCATCGGCAGATTCAGGCTGTCAATGTCGCCGGAGTGGCTGATGCGTACGGCGGTACAGGTCTCAGCGTAGCTGTCCGGAAGTCCCGTTGCCTCATTGCCGAAAATCAGCGTAAACGGCTGAGTCCCGGTCCCGGCAGCGTCTGGAACAGCCTGCTCTTTCGCGGTGACCTCCGGCAGCAGCCGGCTCCCGGTCAGCATAAAAGCGTATCTCCGGTTTTCCGGAAAGCGGTCTGTGTAATCTTCAAAACGGTCAAAGTACTCCGCGCGGATATGGAACACCGCGCCCATAGTGGCCCGCACGGTCCTGGGATCATAGATATCCACTCCCGGCCGGATGATGGCAAGATCATTCACGCCGAAACCCGTCATGGTCCTTACGATCGTTCCCAGGTTTCCCGCGTCCGAAGGATTCACCAGCATCACATGGTTTCCCGGCTGAAGTTTCGCCTCTTCCTTCCGGAATTCTCCGATCACATAGCAGTTTCCCTTAGGAGACAGGATATGAAACGCTTTATCATTCTTTTCCACCGGAATACCCGACGTTTCACACTCCGTGATCAGCTTTTGA
>CADCQD010000112.1 GCA_902803485.1 uncultured Eubacteriales bacterium
ACCTTCAGTTCCACTGTGGTCATGCCCTCGAACAGATGCTCCAGGTTCTCCGGCGTATCCACCGCTACCATGTGGCCGTGGGAAATGATCATGATGATCTCGCAGATGGCCTGCACTTCCGAAAGGATGTGGCTGGAAAGGATGACCGTATGTTCACCCTTCAGGGAGGAGATCAGGTCGCGGATCTCAATGATCTGCTGCGGGTCCAGGCCTACCGTAGGCTCGTCCAGGATGATCAGCTCCGGATCGCCTAAAAGCGCCTGGGCGATGCCCACACGCTGCCGGTAGCCTTTACTGAGGTTCTTGATGAGCCGGTTCTGATAGTCCGTGATCTTTGTATATTCCATAGCCTTCGCGATCTGGGCCTCCCGGTCCGCTTTCGCGATGCCCTTGGCTTCCGCTACGAATTTCAGATATTCCCGGATGGTGCGGTCCAGATAGACCGGCGGCAGCTCCGGCAGATATCCGATCATTTTCTTTGCCTCTGTAGGCTCTTCAAAAATGTCGTGTCCGTCAATGGTCACTTCGCCGGACGTGGCAGCCAGGCACCCGGTGATGATATTCATCGTGGTGGACTTTCCGGCGCCGTTCGGTCCCAGGAATCCGTAGATCCTGCCCTTCTCGATCGTGAAGGTCAGATCCTGGATGGCGTAGTGATCCCCGTATTTTTTTGTCAGATTTTTAACCTCGATCAATGTTTTTCTCCTCCTTGAACAGAATGATCCGGAAATCCTCATTGACTTTCAGGAGCTCCGCCGGATCCGGCAGAGTCATTCCGTCCGGTAAATCATATCATCGCCGGAAGCAGCGTAAAACCGCATTCCGGATCAGAAAAAGGACGGCTGTAAAAGCCGTCCTTAAATATACCACAAATTGTGTTTTTGTACAGCTTTTAATTATCAGGAACCGGAAGGCGCGCCGCCATACAGCCCTGCCGCCCTCCGGTCCTGGTCTGAGATCATTATTTCACCAGCGTAAACGTCCGGATGACGCTTGCCAGCGTATTCGCGACAGTAGACATGGTCTTGATAAAGATATCAAGCGCAACGCCTACCACGTCCTTACGGGTATCACCGACTGTATCGCCGGTAACAGATGCCTTATGCGCAGGCGTTCCCTTGCCATAGCCCTTCAAAGCGCCGATCTCGATGTACTTCTTCGCGTTGTCGAAAGCACCGCCGGAGTTGCCCATGAAGATAGCTCTCGGGATCGCTACGATGGTAGCGCCTACCAGGATACCGCCGACGAATTCAACACCAAAGATGAAGCCGCCCACGATGGGGATCACGATAGCAAGCACTGAGGGGAAGAGCATCTTTCTGAGCGCTTCCTTTGCCGCCATTTCAACCAGACGGTTGTAGTTCGGATGAACTTTGCCTTCCAGCACGCCGGGGATGGACAGTTCCTTGTCGCCCTCGTCTGCCATCTTCTTCGCGGAGTCGATGGTATTGTCGGTCAGGACTGCGGAGAAATATTCCACCAGGCCGCCGCCGATGATGCCGCCGGCCACGACGATGAAGGACGCGAAGTTCAGTACAGGTTCAGCACCAACTGCCATATAGTTGCCAACGTAAGCAACGATCAGGGAAACCGTAGCGAATGCTGCGGAACCGATAGCGAAACCTTTACCGATAGCTGCTGTCGTATTGCCGACTGCATCCAGCTTATCTGTGATGGCACGGACCTTTTCGTCCAGGTGGCAGCTTTCCGCAAGACCGCCGGCGTTATCAGCAATGGGGCCGAAAGCGTCGATGGATACGGTAGCGCCGACGAATGCCAGCATGCCGAGCGCGGACATTGCGATACCGTAAGTGCCGCAGATCAGGCCGGAGATCAGGAGCGAAACGCTGATGACCAGGATCGGGAACAGGCAGGAACGGGAACCGATGGCATCACCCTTCGTAATAACGAAAGCTTCGCCTTCAGGAGCGATCTCCGCGAGTTCACGGGTGGGCTTATATTCTGTACTTGTGTAATACTCTGTAATGGAGCCGATGGCAATACCGGAAAGGATACCGAGCACTGCGGACAGCCACGGAGAGACCCAGCCCAGCTTGAAGCTGTCATACAGCTCCGCCTTCACAGGGTTGAAAACGATCAGCGCGCCGATGAGGGCGATGATCACGGTCAGGCCGGCTGAGATCCAGGTCGCAAGGTCCAGTTCTTTCGAAGGATCATTGCCCATTTTCTTCAGCTGCGCGTAGCCAAGGCCCAGCAGGCATCCGATCAGGCCGCCTGCAGCCACGATGATGGGGTAAATGGAAGTTGCTTCAAAGAGCGCTTCGGAAGCGCCGGAGCCTCTGTGAAGTGTCAGGGCGATCATGACTGCAGCAGCCATAGTCGCGACGAAGGACTCCAGAAGGTCAGAGCAGTTGCCGGCGATATCATTGACATTGTCGCCGATGAAGTCTGCTACGACGTTCGGAACACGGCTGTCATCCTCGGGCATATCGTGACGGATCTTCGCCAGGATATCAGAGGAAATATCCGCAGCCTTGGTGTAGTTACCGCCGGCTACACGGTTGAACATAGCAACCACGGAGCAGCCGAGGGAGTAGGTCGTGATACGCATGATGGTGGGGTTGCACTCCAGCTTCGCCAGAAGTCCGGTACCGACCGCGTCGCCATTCACGCCTTTAAAAATCAGAAGGATCAGGATCAGGCCCAGGATTCCGCATGCCTGAACAGCCAGGCCGGAAATAGAACCACCGCAAAGCGCGACCTTTACGGTCTCGCCGATAGAAAGAGATTCACGAGCCTTATTGGAAGTGCGTACATTTGCGTAGGTTGCGGACCTCATGCCGAGTACGCAAACCGCAGTGGACATGCAAGCGCCCACAATGAAGGTGATGCCGCTGCTCTTCTCTACAAAAAGAGTAAAGATCAGTGCAACAATGAGAACGACGATGCCGACGGTCTTATACTCCGTCTTCATGAATGTGACAGCGCCGCTTCTGATGATACCGGCCATCTCGACCATCTCCTGGGTTCCTTCGGGCATCTTCTTAATGCGGAAGTAATTCCAGCAGACATAACAGAGAGCCAGTATGCTGACCACTAACGCGATCAAATAACTTGCAATCATTTCTGCCTCCTCCAGACAACTTTTCTTTATATCTTTCGTGCTGCCGCGTACTGCAGAAAAACAGCTGCGCCCGTCATGAGCCGGCACAGAATTTCCATTTGCGAAACCCGGCGGCATAAAAGCCCCATAAACATGTAAATTATATCAGAGCTGTGTATAAAATGCAATGATTGTTATTTTATAAACAAACAGCCGCGGCGGCCAGGCCGCGGCGGCTGTTCGATCTTAATACTTCAATTCCGGCCGGTAAAACTCAAAGATCACACCGTCATATCCGGCCTCCTGGTCCTCCGGTTTCCGGGAGGTCCAGCAAATATCCATTTCACCTTTTTTATAGAGCTTTTTCACGTATTCCGGCCGCTCCACACTCATGTCATAGGCCAAAAAGTCCGGTTTCGTCCAGAAATCCAGCAGGCAGTTTCCCAGGACCCATCCGACAGGCCTTGAAAACTCACTCCAGTATTCCTTCGGCTGCATAGCCAGCTGTCCGCGGAACACTTCAGGCGCGTGCTTCCGGAACCAGTGCACGATCGCCGGAGAAAAAGACTCGACGCAGAACACT
>CADCQD010000113.1 GCA_902803485.1 uncultured Eubacteriales bacterium
GAATTCACCAGGGACACGAAGCGTACCCCAAGGTATTCGGCAAATTCCTTTTCAAAGCGGTCCGTATAACGGCCGGCGGTGAGCCAGAATTCCAGAGCGGAATCCACCAGGTTCTTCATTTCCTCCGCGTCGTAGACTCGGGACGCGTAAGGGATGCGGTCTCCCCTTTGATACGGCTTTTTGTTCAGATGATATGTTTCATAATAAGAGGAAACCATGGAAAGGATCTCTTCTCTGGCTTCCTGTTCCGTTTTATTCTCAAACATGTATTTTTTCCCTTTTTCTTTATCAGATCGTCTTACAGACAGCTTTTTTCGAGGAATTCACGGATCTGCGTTCTTGTGCAGGCAGGCTTGTCCTCAGCGCGCGCCCATTCCACTGTCCTTCTTACGGCCTCCTCCACATTCCATACAGGTCTCCAGCCGAAGGTCTCTTTGATCTTCCTGTTGCTGAGCTTCAGGAAATTCGCTTCGTGAGGGCCGTTTCCGCCGGATCCGTCTCTCCAGGTCTGCCCTTCGCCCCAGAAACCGCAGAACAGTTCCGCAAGATGCCCGGTTTCCAGGCAGTCCCGGTCATCCGGTCCCACATTGTAATATCCTGCGTATTCCGCGTGTTCCTCCTGTGCCTGAAGGATCCGGAGATACACCGCGAGAGGTTCCAGCACATGCTGGTACGGACGCGTGGAAAAAGGATTCCTGACCAGGATCGGCAGGCCTTTTTCCGCGCTTCTCACGCAGTCCGGCAGGATCCGGTCCCGGGCAAAATCACCGCCCCCGATCACATTTCCGGCCCGGGCGGTGGATACCGGGATCCCCCGCGCGTCCAGGAAGGAACGCTTGTAGCTGTGCACCGCAAGCTCAGCACAGGATTTGCTGTTGGAATACGGATCGTAGCCGTCCAACCGGTCGCCTTCTTCATAAGCGCGGCCGTCCTCCAGATTTTCATAGACCTTATCCGTGGTGATCATCAGCGCGGATCTTACCGAATCCGTAAGCCGGATGCATTCCAGCACATTCACGGTACCCATGACGTTGGTCTCATAAGTATAGACCGGCTGCTCATAGGATGTCCTGACGATAGGCTGGGCGGCCAGATGGCAGACAAACTCCGGCTGCTCCTTACGGAACACGTCCATCAGCGCCTGAAGATCTCTGACGTCGCAGATATGATGATGCGCGCCCAGGCGTTCCCTGAGGTCCAATATGTCAAAAAGGCCCGGATCCGTGGGCGGTTCCAGCGCGCAGCCGGACACAGAAGCGCCGGACTGAAGAAGCATTTCCGTAAGCCAGCTTCCCTTAAAGCCCGTATGCCCCGTAACCAGGATCCTCCGGTTCGTAAAATACTGAAGATTCATGTCATGATCCTCCGTCATAGCAATACGAATATATCATACACTATATCTTGAGTTCTGTAAACTACAGATTGTGCTTTTGGACGGCCATGGGGAGCCAGGGGGACGGTTCTCCTGGCTCGACAGCCAGGGGGACGGTTCTACCGGCTCATTAGCATTTGTTGTGCAGCACTTTGCGGCGCTCTGCCACTTACTTGTATATTCTTCATTTCTTTCATTTTGCAGGTACCATTTTTTTGATTTCAAATATATACTGTCTTTTCCTGTTATTTTTGGATCTTACAAGTAGTGATTTCTGATGGTATGTGAGGAATTACTTGCGGGATCCTAGTTTTTGATTTCACGCAAGTATTCATGAAAAGTTATGCGTCAGAAATGGCATAACAAGCTTTGTGATCTTCGTTAGCAGACTCCTTCAGCATCCGCAGATACTTGCGGATTTCATTTAAATGAGCATTATACAAGTAAGATATTTATTTCACATACTTTTTACTACTTGTACCATAAGCAAAATCCAAATTCTGCAAGTATTTTCAGATCAAGCTTGAAATTTCTACTTGTGGGATGCGGGAAATGATAGGTGTTGCGCGTAAATCCCAAAACAAAACACGAGAGCGGCTGCGCCATTTCCGGCACAGCCGCTCTCATAGATGTAAGTACGGTTCCTGTAAAGTAATTGCTGCAAGTATCTCCTTATATTCTGCTCACGGTTCCGTCCGGGTTCCTCCTGAATTGTTTTGCGTAGTTCCAGCAGAGTTCCGCGTCCGAAGGAGCCACGTCATGTCCTTTATCATGCATCATGACGTAATTGTAATAGTTCTCGGGTTCCGGATCCCGGGTAAAGAACCGGTTGATCTGGTATACGTGTCCCGGGAACATGGGATTCGGCGTGATCCATTCGACCACGTCCCCCGGAACGCCGCATCCGGAGGGATCCGGGTTTTCGGGTCCGGGTGTTTCCTTCACCTCGATGTTATTGAAGATCTTCCAGAAATCGTACTGATACTGCTGTGTGTGCTGCTTCACCACCGGATAGGCAGTTTCCCGGGTGCCATAGGTGGTCCATACCGGCATCCGCATTTCGGGATCCTTCTTTTCCAGCGCCAGCCGCATGGCGGTGACGTCTTCAATTTTGATGTCCACCCGCTTCCAGCGGTTGCCGGGCCAGTTGGTGTCTACATACGCCAGAGCCGCTACCTTCTCCGGATGCAGCATTGAGACGATCATGGCCATGGAGGCGCCGTTGGAGAAGCCGGACATATAGATCCTGCCCGGGTCCACCGGATAATGCGACGTCATGAAATCCATCAGCCGGGTCAGGTAATCCACGTCATCTCCGGGCCAGTCCGGCAGCAGATTGATATTCCAGCTGGCGCGGTTGGATCCCCAGGGATAGACGGTAATAAAGTGCTCTCTTCTTCCCAGTTCATGGAATTTCGCCATATGCGCGGCTTCCGTGGGGGTATCGGAACCGCCGTGGCAGAACATGACCATCGGCACCTTTTCTCCGGCAGGCAGATCCGCCGGTACATGCACCAGCCAGGTACGGGGCCCGCAGCCCAGAGACTCGTCCTCCAGATACCAGGTAAATTCCGGGCCGGAAAGATCCGAGAACCGGTATAATTCCCCGTGCGCGCCTGTATTCATCCTGCGAAGGTTCTGGAATGTCTCCCGGTATACTTTGCGGAAAATGTCTCCGGAAGGAATGGATTCCTCATAGACCCGCACCACCATTGCCAGCGGATTCAGCGGGTTTTCATAAATGGAAAGATGAGATTTCTCCACGGAAAGTTCAGCCTGGCAGGCACGAATATAATAGTCCGATGTTTTTTTTGTCGCGCCGGACATCACGGCAGCTACCGGCGCATACAGGGCATTTTCCAGCGCTTTTTCGGAAATGCCGCCGCCAAAGCCCAGGATCCCGGCGATCTCCTCCGGCCTTACTGCCGCGTAGGAATAGGCCATGGAAGCACCGGAGCCCATGCCGATCAGATACCGGCAGTCAAACATTGGATGCCACTGCCGCAGCATTTCGGAAAGCAGCGGGATCCCCACCGCATCCGTCTGAATGGGATCATTATCCGGTTTTGTCACTTCCTGCAGCAGAATATCCAGCGCCGCCACATCGTCCGGCCGGTCCTCCGCAAATTCGTAATTCCAGGTCTCTCCCGCAGGATTCGGGAACACCAGGATGATCCAGTGCTCATCCGCCATCTCCTTAAGTCCCATGGAGAGGAGCTTTTCAACGGAAGCCTGATCCTGCCCGTCCCGGAGCACGCCGATCAGTGAAACTTTGTAGGGGCTGTGCACCGGTACATTCGGATAATAAATGTACATGTTCCGCCCGCTTTTTACTTCATCTTTGTATATAAGTCCCATGCTGCCTCCTGTCAGATCATTCTTTGATGGACCGTACTCTTCTATTCAGCAATGCTCTGCTTCTTCTTAGCCTGTATGAATTCATATGCGGTAAACACCAGGGTGCCCGCCAGGAAGATCACTGCCATCACCAGGAAGGGGCTCGCCACTCCATGCTTTTCCGCCACGATGCCGCCCCAGACCGGTCCGAAACC
>CADCQD010000114.1 GCA_902803485.1 uncultured Eubacteriales bacterium
CTACCGTCTGGGTTCCGGATTTACGATCCTGGCCCGGAGCTTCTGCAATACCCAGCTGATTCCGGACATCAGGGAGATCGCCCGGATATTTGATGAGGGCGTTCCGAAGATCCGGACGCTGGAGCAGCAGCTTACGGAGGAGCTTGCCCGGGGAAATGCCGCGTTCTTCGAGGAGAACCACCGGAAGGTGGCGGAATGTGTGCGGGTCATTCAGGAACAGATGGACCGCAGGCCGAACTGAGCGGCAGCAAAAGAATCAAAAGAAGCAGCGAAGCGGAAAGCGGACGGACCGAAGGTCCGGCGGAAGCAGAAATATGAACATACTGGCAACCGGAGCCTGGCAGGGCTATTCTGACAATCAAAATGTGCTGAAAGAACTGGGACACGAGACTGCGTATCTCCCCTGGGAGAAGGATCCGCTTCCGGTGGATCCCGCATGGGTGGAAGGCATCATCGGAAACGGCATTTTCCAAAGCCACCCCATCGGCGAATTCACGAACCTGAAGTATATTCAGCTGACGAGCGCCGGGTACGACCGGGTCCCCATGGACTATGTGAAGGAACATGGAATTGCCATCCATAACGCCAGGGGAGTGTACAGTATTCCGATGGCGGAGTTCGCGGTGTCCGGCGTCCTCAGCCTGTATAAAAAACTGCCGGTCTTCTTTAGAAATCAATGTGCAAAGTTGTGGGAAAAGCAGCGGGATCTGATGGAATTGTACGGAAAAAGTGTTCTGATCCTGGGATGTGGAAGCGTAGGTACGGAATGCGCAAAACGCTTTGCGGCCTTCGGATGCGGCGTCAGAGGCATTGACCTGTATCCCCGGGAGGACGCGGCGTACAAAGAGATCCTCGGAATGGAGCGCTTTGAAAAGCTCCTCCCGGAGTCGGATATTATTATTATCGCCCTGCCGCTTACTGAGAATACGCGTCATCTTCTGGACCGGGAGAGGCTGGATCTGCTGAAGCCCGGTGCCGTCCTGGTGAATATTTCCCGCGGAGCTGTGATCGATACCTCCGCCCTGACGGACGCCCTTAAGGAAAGGAAGATCCGGGGCGCGGTCCTGGACGTATTTGAAGAAGAACCTCTTTCTCCGGAAAATCCGCTGTGGGAGATGGAGAATGTGATCCTGACGCCTCATAACAGCTTTACGGGGGAAGGAAACAGGGAAAGACTGGACAGAGTGATCATAGAAAATCTGAAGAAAGCAGCCTTGCGCGGACCATCCGCAGCAGGATCATGAATGTGATGAAAAAAGTGTTATTAACAGCAACAGTACAGAGCCATATCTGCCAGTTTCATAAGCCCCTGGTGCGGATGCTTCATGAAAATGGTTATGAAGTGCACGCGGCTGCCCGGAATAATCTGGCGGAAAAGAACGGTTTATCCATTGACTTTGTGGACAAGGTCTTCGACGTACCCTTTTCCAGATCGCCCAGAAGCAGGGATAACATCAAGGCGTATAAAGAATTGAAAAAGATCATTGCCCAGGGTGATTATGACTATATCCACTGCAATACGCCGATGGGCGGGATCGTGACCCGTCTGGCGGCCAGGAGCGCCAGGAAGAAAGGTGCAAAGGTCCTGTATACAGCGCATGGATTTCATTTTTTCAAGGGTTCTTCCCTGAAAAACTGGCTCCTCTTTTATCCGGTCGAAAAGCTCATGGCACATGAATGCGACATCCTGATCGCGATTACGGAAGAGGATTATCAACTGGCAAAGAAGAAATTTAAAACGAACGCCGCCCATATCCACGGCGTCGGCGTAGACCCGGACCGGTATCACCCGGTGTCTTCGGAGGAAGCACTGGCGATGAGGCAAAGAGAAGGACTGAAAGATACCGATTATGTGATCCTTTGTGTGGGCGAACTGAATGATAATAAGAATCAGAAGACCCTGATCGCCGCGGCGGAAATGATAAAGGATCAGATCCCGGAACTTAAGATCCTTCTGGCCGGCAACGGGCCGAGGGAGCAGGAGCTGAGGACTCAGATCGAAAAAGCGGGTCTGACAGACCGGATCCTGATGCTCGGATACAGAACAGATCTGGAACGGATCACTCCTGCCGTGGATCTTGTGGTATCCTGCAGTTTCAGAGAAGGGCTTCCGCTGAACATCGTAGAGGCGGAATTCTGTAAGAAGCCGGTGGTGGTATCTGTTAACCGCGGACATAACGAGCTGGTTGCCGACGGCGTAAACGGGTTCAAGGTCCGGGCTGACCAGCCGGCGCAGTTCGCGGAAAAGATCATGAAGATCTTTTCCGACCCGGCACTTGCAAAAACCATGGGAGAAAATGGATATATCATGGCGC
>CADCQD010000115.1 GCA_902803485.1 uncultured Eubacteriales bacterium
ACACCGTTTCCTCGATCCGTTTGCCGTCCACGTAGATCACGCTGTATTCGGTAAAGCCGGATCCTGTAATGGTAAGCGTTTCATCGCCGGTTTCCATACCGGTGGCGATGATGTCATCCAGGCCCATACGCATGTCTGCTCTGGCATAGGGAGTCTCGCCGCCGCTGGTCAGCTGGTCTCCGTACAGAAGATCATATTCCAGAAGTTCCAGCTTCTCCTGGTAATCTTTATTCCCCATGTGATCCTGATGGAAACCGGTGACGATACCGCCCTGGATCCCGATGACGTCGAAGAGGTGCGACGTCAGCTGGTAAGCGGAAAGATCCACGTCCTTACCGCCGGCCCCGGCACCGTAATTGCTCCAGATGAAATACTGCGTCTGCATCAGCGAGCCGTTGACCATGTCTTCCTCGGAGAGTCCAAGGGAAGGCAGATGGTCCCCGTAGGCGACCACCACGGTTTCCTCCGGCCAGTTCTTCAGCGCAGCGATGAGATCGCCCAGGAACCGGTCTGTTCCCTGCAGCTGCTGCGCAAAATACTTAAACTGTTCCGAAGAATCCCCTTCAAACACTTCATTTTCCGTGAGGCTGATATTATCGACCGCACTGTCGTCCGGATATTTTCCATGGCACTGGACGGTAACGGTAAACACAAAATCCAGTGACTTCGTCTGTTCCAGTGCTTTCATGATGTATTTTGTGAGCACGGCATCTTTCGGCCAGCCCTTTTCCGTCAGTTCGATCCCCTGCATATATTCCATCGACGTGAAATCATCAAAGCCCAGGTTCGCGTAAACTTCATTCCTGCCGTAGAAGGAACCGCTGTAATTATGGATGGCGTGCGTCCGGTAGCCGAGCTCCTTCAAATCATAGGCGATGCTTGCGCAGGTATTCTCCCGGAGCAGTGTCTCATAAGGGTATTCGCCGATGCTGAAATAATCCAGACTCACTCCGGTCAGGACTTCAAATTCAGCGTTTGCCGTCCCGGCGCCGACGGTCGGCATCTGGAGATAGCCGGAGACGCAGGTGTCACGGAGTTCAGAAAAAAACGGGACCGGATTCTCGGAGAGCTCCACGCCGCGGATCAGTGCCGGATCAAAGAAGGATTCCAGCTGGATCAAAATGATATTCGGCTTTTTATCCGCAGCTACATCATCGTCCGACTGCAGGTTTTTAACCTTGTGCGCCGAATAGTTCTCCGGACGGTCGATGCCGCTGTTCAAGAGGCTGGAGATGAAGCAGTACGGAAAACCGCACATCTCGTAAGCTTCATTGACGCTTTCATACTCTGCCGCAGGCTTCACATTCCGGGTTCCGAAAAAGCAGAGCGCAGAAAGCATCAGCGCCAGACCAGCCGCGATGCCGACGGCCCTTTTCCGGTGCCCGTCCTCCTCGCTTTTCGGCGCGCGGAGGAACAGAAAGACCAGGAACATCAGAAACAGGATCACCCCCGCGAGGATGCCGATGATCGCAATGGGTGATAAATATACGTCCGCGATCAGGATCCCGGAAGCCAGAATGGAAAAGTCATGGGTAGAAAACGGAATGCCCCGGAATGAAAGCACGGAGCAATTGACGATCCCGCAGATGAGCCAGCACAAGGAAATACAGATGCTGTAAAAAACTTTCCGCCGGACCATCACAGTGAATACGAGCGTAACAAAAATGATCGCTGTGTTCACCAGGAACATGCCGGGGCGGCTGACGATATACCCGAATGCGGCCCAGACCGGCCGGTGTCCCAAAATCTCTATGATCAGCTCCAGGATCAGAGTTAGCCCTGCAAGTACAGGATACGGCCGCCTCTCAAGGAGCATGCGATACCAGTTCAATACTTTGGAATTCTTCATAAACCTCCACAGGATCCCGTTGATTTTACTGGAATCCCGCCAGATTATTATACTACTTCAGGATGCGGAATTCCATGTTCAGAATTATCCATAATTCCGCCGTTTGCGGCACTTTTGCTGTCTATTTTTAGGAATGGCATGAACCGGAGCTGTCTTTGACAAAGCGGCATGTGTTCCGTATAATAGACGTATAAGGTCCATGATTTCATAGTATTCCAATGTAATATTTATGGGACAGAACACAGGTAAATACCAGAGGATACCGTATATGTTACGGGAGGTGCCAGGTACCTTTACGATATTTTTACGGAATTGTTACAGATGAGGGCTGCTGCTTTTTACCTGATCGGGAGAGCGGCTGTTCTGAAAATTGAGAACGAATATGTGCGAAACGGGGAGATGAATATGAAAGTATTTACAAATGACCGGGGACAGGCGATCCCTGAAGGAACGGTCCATATCGG
>CADCQD010000116.1 GCA_902803485.1 uncultured Eubacteriales bacterium
GTGGATAACAGTCCCTGCTGAAGAGACGTAGTCAGGCCGCCCGCATCATTGCCCAGGAAATTACTCATCTGCGCGCGGGTGCCGAAATCCGCCATCTTCATGGTAATGCCGTACAGGTCATTATCCACCGTCGGTACCGTATTCAATGTATCATCTACATTCAGGTCCTGCATGACAGCAAAATAGAAATCCATAGCTTCCGACTTCGGGCAGATCACGATTTGTCCGTTTTCCACCTTCAGGCCGACATAAGAGTAATTATCCTCATCCCAGGCCAGGATCGTGGAATAATACTGCCCGTCCCGTCTGCCGTTCATATTGATACCGATGGTATTGTCTGACAGGACCTGGCTCCCGGTCACCTGCGGCGCGATGAACTTTTCCGAATACTGGTTATACAGTTCATAATAGAAGTTCGGATCCGTGGTGCCTTCCCAATAATACTCCACGAAATTCCACAGCAGGGTATTGATCTGGCCGCTGACCCATTCAATGGAATCACCGCTCTCATACACAGGCACCAGGGTGCCGTCCGAGTTGATCGCGTAAAACTCGTACTTCTTTTTCTCTTCATTCCAGCTTCGGGTATATACGATAATGCGGGATCCGTTGGTAACTCCCGGATCGGAAACACTGACTTTGCTTGCGGAGTACGTCATGAAATACTCCGTCGTCAGTTCAGAGGGTTCCACAAGATACAGCCATTCGCTTCCCGTACCTCCTGTAGTCGTAAAACCGGCTGCGACACTTCCGCTGTATGTCAGCGCGGTATCTCCGGATTTCAGGCAGACCTGTCCCGCGTGGATACCGGTACCGGGAACGACCTGGATCCTGCAGTTCTCATCCGGCACGGACACCAGTGTGACCCCTTCCGCGCTGATCCGCAGATATTTTGTACTCCCGTCCACATTTGCTGTCAGGTAATACTGATCCATTTCGAGCCAGGAGAAGGACCACATGGAAATGCCGCTCTCGCTCGGTACGAACAATTGATCCGTGTGGTCGTTCTGGTTCGCCATTACTGTCAGGGCTTTAGCTTCCAGTGCGGTCTCGTCAAGGCTGGCTGCCATCATTGCTTTTCCTGCCACACTGTCATTCCAGTTCATCAAACCATAGGTTTTTCCCGTCAGGCCGTACGGATCAGACGTAACCTCCGTATTACGCCAGAAATTCATATTATTATTTGCGTCGCCGGCGGTGTTATACGCGCAGAAACGAGTGCCTCCCGCGCCGCCCTGCATGTTCCAGTACCACGCGCCGTTTTTCAGCGTAAAGCTGCCGTTATTCACGGAGACGGTAAAGGCCGTCTTATCATTTTCAGTTCCGCCGAAAATCAGGCTGTTGTTATTCTCATTTACGACATACCGTTTCTGGTCATTATTATCATAGCAGTAAACATAATACATGCCTTCTGTTTCTGCTTTTTCAAAATAATATACAGCTGCATCTGACGGCGGGACATTCGACGCCGGTGTCGTTTTCGTAATGCCGGTCCTGCCGTTATCCGTCGTGGTCAGTGTATTCTTAAAATAATACCCGCTGGTATGACCGATATACAGGCCTGCGCTCCCGTACACGTCCAGATCCTCCATGGAGCTGACCTTATACCAGCCCATGGGAACCGAACCCGGGCCATGTACGATGGCATAGGCGGAAAAGCTGTCTGTTTCAAAGGACAGCGCGGTTCCGTTCTCTTCTACAGAAGGGATCACATTGCCGCCTTCCGCTCCGTCCGCAAAGTGTACGACCTGCGTATTCTCTTCGTAATCTTTATCCGCAAGCTCGATCACGACTTCCACCGGTGCCGTGACCTCCACCTTGTCTGAGCCGCAGACGATCTTAATGTCAAACAGGCGGACATAAGAAGCAGTACCGGCCTCCCAGCCAAGGGCCGCTTCTGTCAGTGCCACGTATTCCTCATAAGCCGGCGCGTCATCCGCCGCCTTTCGTCCGGGGAGGATCTCCGTCACTTCCAGTTCCGCGTCCTCCGGCACCCCGGCTTCCGGTCCGCAGGTCACCGTGACTCTGTAATTCTGCCCGTCGCTTGTCAGCACATTCTTTTCGATCTTCGTCCGGATGATCACGAAAACAGACCCGGCATCATCCGTTTCACTGATGCCCGGCTGCTCCGCCCCATCTTCAGATGCTTTTGCGGATACTGTACCGAAAAGCATCAGAAGGACCAGTAAATATGCGGTTGTCATCAAAAAGAGAAGACTCTTTTTCATGATCACTCCTTCGATCTTCATTTCTTCTGCCTGTCCGCGGAAGCA
>CADCQD010000117.1 GCA_902803485.1 uncultured Eubacteriales bacterium
AGCACTTGCGGGTACGAAAGCTGACTGGGAGTCCTTCCTGAATAAGCAGCCGGAGCTTGCGCCGGAATACAGCGATCTAAGGAAGGAGGCCGCCTTCATGACCTGGTCCAACCTGGTCGGTCCGGAAGGCCTCATCAAACGACCTTACATCTACATGCGCTCCACGGATCCCGCGTCTGCCTGGCAGATGTGCCAGAACGCGGTGGTCCTGAAGAATCAGCTGGATATTGCTATCGAACTCCTTTTGAATATGCTGGATCATCAGGCGCCCACAGGCCAGCTTCCGGATTTCTTCAGCAACGACCGCGGCGCTTACCTCATGATCAAGCCGCCCATGCAGGGCTGGGCTCTGGAGATCCTGATGAAGGAACATGACTTCGCAAAGGAAGTGCCCCGGGATAAGCTGGTAATGATGTATGAGGGCTACAGCCGTTTCGCGGACTGGCTGTTTGAATACCGCGGCGGCGAGGACGGACTCATCTTCATGGAACATGGGGACGAAAGCGGCAGCGATGACTGCCCGCTCTTTCAGACGACCCTTGCCGTGGACGCGCCGCAGCAGAACGCCTTCACTGCTCTTCTTCTGGAAAAGCTTGGGGATCTTGCGAAACTTATCGGAAGAGATGAGGAAAGCGGGCCCTGGTATGAAAAGAGCCGGGATCTGATCCGCCGGATGCTGGAGCGTTTCTGGACCGGCGAACGGTTCGTGGCCTTTGACCATTATCAGCCGGACCGCGTGATCGAAACGGAGAGCATCCAGTTCTATTATACGCTGGTCCTCGGGAAACGGCTGCCCCAGGAGATCATTGACAAGCTTGCGGAGGATCTTCTGGAAGGCAATGGATATCTTTCCAAAGGCGGCTTCACCACAGTGAATCTGAAGAACTCGCCGTACACGGAAGTCGGCGCGGGTCTGGGCAAGATCCTGCCGGCAGACCAGATCATCGTCACCACCGGATTGTATCTTGCAGGCAAAAAGGATCAGGCAAAGCGTACCGCGAAGATCTTCTGCGACGGTCTGGGGAAGGTGCCGAATTATTACTACGCCAATGGCTTCGTGGGCACCTGGACGGCAGCAGCCTTCCAGATCCTCGCGAATATATATTCCAATATGTAACGCCCCGCGAGACAGCACAGATTTTACAAATATGAGATCAGCTTCAGAATCAATACGATCGCTCCCATGATGATCGTATATCACTTCCTCCCGAAGATGATCGCCCAGGGTTTCGGAAGGATCCTGAACACCACCAGCGGCATCCGGCTGGACCCGCAGCAGGCAGGCTACTCCGCAAGTAAAGCTGCCCTCGACAAAGTAACGATCGATATCGGATCGAAACTGAACGGCACAGACGTGATGATCAATCTCACAGACCCCGGCTGGTGCAGAACGGATCTTGGCGGTCCGAACGCGCCCTGCGCGCCGGAATCCGCGATCCCCGGGATCGTTACCGGCCTGTTCGTGGATGACCGGAAATCCGGCAGGTACCTGGGTGCGCAGCACTTTACAGGGATGACGCTGGAGGACGCGGTAAAGAAAGCGGAAGCAGAATTTGACAGTCCATACTAAGGAAGTCCATGTAAACGCATAAACGATCAGCCCCCCGGCACTTTACAGTGATCCGGGGGGCTGATTTTGTTATGGAAAACACTTCCGTGTTCCGCTGTTTATTCCTCACAGGACAGGATCAGCGCGCCGCAGCCCTCTGTTTCCCATACCAGAGAACCACGGACGTCAAACACCTCACCGGTATACAGTTCCCGGTATTTTCCTTCCGGAATGCCGGCACGGGCAGCGTTTACGGTAATGGTTTCCGGTACGGTCTTCCAGGAGAATACGGCCAGATACTGTTTACCGCCGATACACGCCGTATAGGCATGGGCAGCGCTGGTGCCATGAAAGTCAACCGGCCGGAAAGCAGTCTCCGCGCGGGCGATCCGGTTTACTTCCGGATTGCAGGCCAGTTTCAGCGCGCGCTCACGGGCCTCCGGACGGGTGAAATCATCAGAAAGCAGCATCACTCCTCCGGAGATCACTCCGGTAAGGAAACGGGCTTTGGCTTCTCCCTCCAGGGTATCCCTTTCCACGTTGAAGCTTTTTAGAAGGACAAGGTGATCCGCGTCGTTGTACTCATACAGCGTGTGGTTCTCCCACCAGGCATAGGTCTGTGCGTTCAGGCAGTATTCCACATATTCATTGGTGCCGAAAGTATCACAGCAGAAACGCCGGGCATGGCCATAGCCGCAGGGGAACAGAGGCGCGATCGACGTGCTGATAAAGAAGGGGCGTCCCATGTTCTCCGCCAGTTCCCGCATGAAACGGTATGCTTTCGTTACTGCCTGTCTGCCGGTGCGGATGCTCTGATCATAATGTACACCCTCCATCGCTCCGTGGGACAGGAAGTCGATCTTCAGATAATCATATCCCCAGGCCTTGTAGTTTTCGAATTTCTTTCTCGTGAATTCAAACCACAGAGGATGCGTCACATCCAGCGCGTACAGGCCGTCCACCGGCGGCAGCATTCTGCCCCGCTCGTCCCTCAGCATGATCTCCTTGTAGCTGTGTCCCGGGATCCCGGGGATCTCCGTATCAAAGCTCATTCCCGTGCCGGGCCACGGGCGGTACACAAAGGGGCCGTCATACAGACCGGCCTTTTGTCCGTTCGCGTGCATTTCATCTTTGACGCGGAGGCGCTCTTCATCCGGCAGCCGCTGCCAGCCGCCGTCCAGATTAGTATAGACACAGCCGCTGTTCTGGAAATCCCGGGGGAGGAGCTCTTCCCGCATGAATTTCGCCGTATATTCAAAGATCTCATTACTCATTTTTCTGGCCAGCCCCGCAAAGGCATTGAACCCGAAGGGCACGCCGCCTGTCCAGCGCATGGGCGGCTGTTCAGCTTTCACCAGGGCACCGTACTGTTCCAGAAGATCCCGGTAATCGTTCCCGTAAAG
>CADCQD010000118.1 GCA_902803485.1 uncultured Eubacteriales bacterium
ATCGCCAAGCGGTAAGGCACAGGACTTTGACTCCTGCATTCGTTGGTTCAAATCCAACTGGCCCAGTTTGGGTTTGTACGTTTCCCGGCTGAAGGTCTAAACGTATAAGGGACATTAGCTCAGTCGGTAGAGCACTTGACTTTTAATCAAGGTGTCGGGGGTTCAAATCCCCCATGTCTCATGATTGAAAAATACATTCTGTCTCCGAAGGAGGTGAAAAATAGATGTCAACAGTGATCGTGAAAGAGAATGAAACTCTGGACAGCGCGCTTCGCCGTTTTAAGAGAAACTGTGCGAAAGCAGGGATCCAGCAGGAGATCCGTAAGCGTGAGCATTACGAGAAGCCGTCCGTGAGACGCAAGAAGAAATCTGAAGCTGCAAGAAAGCGCAAGTATAATTGATCGATTAAATGAAAATGCCGCAGGCCGGATGGCCTGCGGTTTTTTTATGACAGTTTTTAAAAGAAAATCGCAGGATATTTATAATCCATGTGCCGGACTTTTTGTCATAATGTACATAATTAAAGGAAAATGACGTGATTTTTAGTGATTGTGTATAAACGGAGGTCAATATGGGAACCGAAATCAGCGTTTCACAGGCAGTACAGGAAGCCAGAAAAACAGTTTTTGCCGGCCTTTCCCAGTACAGGACTCCTTACAGCAGAGAGCTGGAAGGAAAGAGTTTTGATCTGATATTCGACGACGGAACAGAAATGGCCATTTCTTTTCCATCCAGGAACCGGATGAGTTTTAACTTCGGTGATTCGCAGTATACAGAGACCGCATATGTGATGAAAGCGGACAACGGCGCGTATTTCATTATGACGGAGGTCGCGGGCAGCAGCCCGAGAGAAGGCCTGATGCTTCTTCTGGATACGGACGAGTCGCTGGTCACGGGAGACTTTGTAAAAATGGGCGCGGTAAAGGAACGTCCGAATCTGGTCACCCGGGAAGTGAGATTCGGCGCGATCCGCTACGGTGATGAGCCTCTTCCGAAAAAACGGCATGCCTATACCCATGACCTGGAGGGGAAGA
Organism: uncultured Eubacteriales bacterium; assembly: GCA_902803485.1. Classification (GTDB taxonomy): domain Bacteria; phylum Bacillota; class Clostridia; order Lachnospirales; family Lachnospiraceae; genus UBA1267. The sequence continues at coordinate 1,035 of CADCQD010000118.1, forward strand.
AGATCGACTGGACTTATAATCCTTCTTTCCAGATCACTCATGTGTATCTGAAAAACAATTATTATACCGTCGCTTTTAACGATGAAATGAAGGCGAGGCTTCAGGCAGCCCGGGAAGCGGATCCGGAAAGGGACGCGCGTCCCAGAATGGATCCCTATTACGAAGAGGACTGCATCTACGTCAAGCTGAGAGAAAATCTTTATATGTTCTCCTTCATTGAAAAGAACGGAGGCGGAACCCAGGGCATGATGATCATTAATACTGACCGTGTTCACGACGTGGGCTGCTTCTGGGGGCCGTCTCCCGACGGCGGCAATGAAGCTTATATGTTTTCCGCGTACGGGCGGTGGGTCCGGGATCCGATCCCCGAAGATGATACGCTGGAACGCATCCGTGAGAAAGAGGCAGCAAAGTAAAACATATCCAAAGGATCTTCCTCGCGAAATGGAAAGGAGAGGACATGGCAAATAAAGCAACTGCTCCGGCCGGTCCGGTACAGAGAAAGGGTCTGCGCCGCTTTATCTATAAAGCCGTGCATTACAAGTGGCTTCTTCTGATGCTGCTTCCGTCCCTGGTATATATCATCCTGTTTGCGTACCTTCCGCTGACGGGCCTGGTGCTGGCATTCAAAAAATTCAATTACCGGGACGGCGTGTACCTGAGCCCGTGGAACGGACTGAATAATTTCCGGTTCCTGATCATTTCAAAAAAGCTGTGGCCGCTGACGCGGAATACGCTTCTTTATAACGTAGCGTTCATCGTCACAGGGCTGATCTGCCAGGTAGGGCTCGCGATCCTGATCAATGAGATCCGGATCAAAGCCTACAAGAAGGTCACTCAGTCCATGATCATGCTGCCGTATTTCATTTCCTGGGTCGTGGTATCCGCCATGTTTACCGCGTTTTTCGGATATGAACAGGGTATTATCAGCAATCTGATCCGTACGCTGGGAAGCGAGCCTTCGAATCTGACGCAGGATAAAGGCGCGTGGCCCTTCATCCTAGTGTTTATGCACATCTGGAAGGGCCTGGGCTACGGCACCGTCGTATATCTGGCCGCCATCACCGGCATCGACCAGGAGATCTATGAGGCGGCGGAAGTGGACGGCGCCAATGTATGGCAGAGGATCCGCCATATTACCATACCTTGCCTGAAACCCACCATGATGACCATGTTCCTCCTGGCGCTCGGCAATGTTTTCCGCGGAGACTTCGGCATGTTCTATCAGCTGGTAGGCAGCAACGCCAAGATCCTGGAGATCGCGGACGTTCTGGATCTGTTTATCTACCGGATCCTGATCTCCAATAACGATATCGGCATGTCCAGTGCCGCGGGCCTGTATCAGTCCGTCCTTTGCTTCATCACGATCGTCACGGTCAATAAGGTGATCAAGATGGCAAATCCGGATTACGCTTTGTTCTGACGCGGGGAAGGAGGGCTATATGGCACGTGCAAATTCGAGAAAAAACAGAATCGTTCATAAGGATGAAGCTGCCATCAATATCCTGGCTTGCGTCGTAGTCGGCCTGATCGCGTTCATCAGCCTGGTTCCTTTTTATGTGATCATCGTTTCTTCCTTCCGGACAGAAGCGTCGATCATCGCGAAGGGACACAGCCTGATCCCCCAGGACCTGTCGACAACTGCTTATGAGTATATCTTCCGTACGCCGAAGACCATTATCCGCGCTTACGCGAATACGATCTTCGTCACGCTGGTGGGTACCTTCCTTGCGGTCATGATGTCCACCATGACCGGTTACGTCCTGCAGCGTCCTGACTTTGAATGGAGAAACAAGATCGCGTTTTTCTTCTTCTTTACCACGCTGTTCAACGGCGGCCTGGTACCGACCTACATGATCATGACGCAGATCTTCAAATTCAAAAACAGTTATCACGCGCTGATCCTGCCCATGGCGTTCTCGGTCTGGAATATGATCATATCCAAGACCTTTATGCGAAGTATCTCGTATGAGCTGACGGAAGCGGCAAAGATCGACGGAGCCAATGACATCCGGATATTCTTTACCATCATTTTCCCGCTGGCAAAGCCGCTGATCGCCACCATCGGCCTGTTTACCGCGCTGGGCTACTGGAATGACTGGTACCAGTGCATGCTCTACGAATCCAAGGAGGAAATGTACAATCTGCAGTTCTTCCTGAACGAGATCATCAACGGCATCCAGGGCCTGAAGGCCATTGCCTCCCAGGGCGGATCCGTAGATATCTCACTGGACGCGCTGCCGTCGGAGACCATGAAGATGGCCATGACGGTGGGCGCCATCGGACCGATCAGTTTCCTGTATCCCTTTGTACAGAAATTCTTTGTCAA
>CADCQD010000119.1 GCA_902803485.1 uncultured Eubacteriales bacterium
ATCCCGATCCCGTTCTCCATCCATGAGAATGAATATGTATCCAACCTGATGTGCACGATCCAGGATCCGCTGACAGAACGTGAAATGAAGATCCTGAAGGGTGTGGACAAGAACTGCCGCCTGATCAAGGGACAGGTGTTCCTGTGGCCGGGCGCCACCGACTGGCACGACCTGTGGGACGAAGACGGCGTGATCGTGAAATAAGGGGGATGCACAATGCTGAAAGGGATTCCTTCCATCCTGAGCCCGGAACTGCTGAAGATCCTGATGGAGATGGGCCATGGAGACGAACTGCTGATCTGCGACGGAAACTATCCGAAGTTCGGCTGCCCGGAACGCTGTGTCAGGCTGGACGGCCACGGCATTCCCGAGATCCTGGACGCCATCCTGAAGTTCTTCCCGCTGGATCCCTATGTCGAAAACCCGGCGATCCTGATGGCCGTGCTTCCGGACGATCCGTACAAGCCGGAGATCTGGGAGACTTACCGTGATATCGGAAAGAAGCATGAGAGAGCCGGCCTGAAAGAGACTGCCGTTCAGAAACCGGAGTTCTATACCCGGGGAGCAAAGTGCTATGCCTGTATCGCTACCGGTGAGACGGCGCTGTATGCCAACATCATCCTTAAAAAGGGCGTTGTGAAAGAAAACTGAGAGCCAGGGTATCCTTTTTCATAATCCATTTTTGCAGAAAGCCGCGCCTGGGCAGCGCGGCTTTCTGTATAGCCCGGAACGGCAAAAAGGGGAGGCCGGCTGATGCGCCGGCCTCCCGGAAAAACAATAAGGAGAATTAACCCTTGGTGCCTGTGAGGGCGATGCCTTCGATAAACTGGCGCTGGAAAACCAGGTACAATACCAGCATGGGGATCATCGCGAGGGTGGAACCGGCCATCAGGATCGGGTAACGGGTGGTGTACTGTCCCTGCATGGATGAGATGCCGGCGGAAAGCGTCATCATGTTGATGTTGTTGTTGACGATCAGCGGCCACATCATGTCGCTGTAAGCAAAGACCGCAGTGAAGACCGCCAGGGCGATCATGGCTGTTTTGGTCAGCGGAAGCATAATGCGGAAGAACACCTGGAAAGTGCTGCACCTGTCGAGCACCGCCGCTTCCGACAGTACGTTCGGCAGGCTCATGTAGAACTGCCGCAGGAAGAAGGTGCCGAAGGCGCTGACAAGTCCGGGGAACAACAGGGCAAAGATGGAGTTCAGCCTGCCCATGCCCGCCAGCATCTGGTACTGCGGAATGATGAAGATCTGGTTCGGAAGCATCATCTGAGACAGCACAATAAAAAACAGGAACCGTTTGAAGGGAAAGCGGAGCTTGGCAAAAGCAAATCCGGCCATACTGGAGAAAACAAGCGCGCAGATGATCCGCAGCAGCATCAGCGTCAGCGTGTTGAAATACAGCGCGCCGAAGGGAAGCGTACGGGTCACTTCGGTATAGTTTTCCACCAGCCATTCCTTTGGCAGGAATGTGGGCGGGATCAGCAGGGATTCGCCGTTACTCTTGAAACTCGTCAGGATCATCCAGATAAAGGGGAAGATCATGATGAACGAGCCGATGACCAGAACGATATGGATGATCAGTTTCCCGCGGGAACGGTGATTCATTTTCCGTTTCGGCGAGGCATGAACGGCTGTTGTCATTTTCATCCTCCCTCAATCGTAATGGACGAACTTCTTTTCGGCGATGAACTGAAGCGCCGTGAAGATCGCAATGATCACAAAGGTATAGAGCACGATGGCGGAGCCATATCCTTTGTTGAATTTTTCAAAGGCCTCCCGGTAAAACAGGGTCATCAGCACCGTGGCGTTCTTGTAGGCCGGATTCCGGGTGTTGATCAGCAGGTAGATGGTATCAAACTGCTTCAGGGAGGTCATGGCCCGCATCAGCACCACAAAGAACAATGTAGGCGACACCATGGGGATGGTGATGTGGAAGAAAGACTGGATTCCGTTTGCCCCGTCGATCTCCGCCGCTTCATAGTAGCTTTTTGAGATGCTCTGCAGGCCGGCCAGGATCAGGACCAGGTCATAGCCGATGGCGGACCAGACCCCGATGATGGCGCAGGAGATCAGCGCCGTGTTCGGATCCGCCAGCCAGCTGGGGCCCTGGATGCCGACCGCTTTGAGGGCAATGTTCAGGATGCCGTTTTCCGCGTTGAAGATCCAGCGCCAGACCATGGCGACCGCCGCGGGGGCGACGACCATGGGCAGGAAGTAGATGCCGCGGTAGATATCCCTTCCTTTGATCCTGCTGTTCAGGAGAGAGGCGAAGATCAGGGAAAGCAGCACGCCGACCGGAACGGTCAGCACCATGTACAGCAGGGTGTTGACCGTTGCATGGCCGATCATGCTGTCTGAAAAGAGTTTTTGAAAGTTTTTCAGGCCGATATAGGTTTCCGGCCCCAGGCCCTGGGATTTGTACAGGCTGCGGCGGATGGTGTCGAAGAACGGGTAGATGTTCAGC
>CADCQD010000120.1 GCA_902803485.1 uncultured Eubacteriales bacterium
ACAGCATACAGGATACGATACAGGCCCAGATCATCAAAACTCTGGTCGGGGATCCCATGCTCCATGGCGAAACGCGCCGCGTAGGCTGCCCGGCGGTAGGAAAGATAGAGCCTGGAAATATCCGTGACCGGAGTGCCCTCCCCCACGTAGATCTTCTGCTCCGCCATCCGCCGCTTGGCCCGGGTGAGGAAGCCATCGACGATCATACGCTTGGACTTTTCATCCACTGCGTTCAGGATCAGCAAGAAACATCCATTATAATAAATGAAGTGGGCATTGTGGGAAATATCCTCCAGGTAGATCTGGAGCCGGTAGCTGATCCGGTTCCGCTCCCGTGTATCCATACTGTCCAGGTCCGGCGTGGTAATAGCGGTGACCTGGAACTTGCCATCCACATCAAAAGCAGAAGACAGCTCCTCCCGGTAGGCGCTTTCCAGCTCCGGCCGCTCCAGGGCGCTGATAAACGCCCGGGACAGCTGCTCGTCCATCTGGCTCTGCATGAAGATCCGCACCGTCAGATCCTTGATCATATCGGACATGGACACGTCCCAGGGAACAGTCATAAGAGGCAGGTCACATTCATCCGCCAGCTCCCGCACCGCCTCCGGGATCTCATGGATATAAGGGCCGGTATTCACCACCAGACCCGCGGCATGATAATTATCCAACATCTCGATCAGGTACAGAAGGCGCTCCTCAGTATCAAAACCCAGGCCGGTAGTCACCACCAGCTCCTTCCCCACAAAACGCCGGATAATCGTAGTATCCTCAACCATCAGAAGCCAGTTGATCGAATTCGCCCAGCCACGGTTCCCCGCCACCAGCTCCATACGATATCTGTCATGCGAAATCGTCAGCATATCCTCCACAGTAAAACCCATACTCAACACTCCTTCCCGGACAAGGGCATGCGGCCAGGGGCAGGCGGCCAGGGGGACGGTTCTCCCGGCTACGGTAGCCATGGGGACGGTTCTCCCGGCTGCAGCGGCCAGGGGGACGGTTCTCCTGGCCGCCCTCCTGTTCGTCCCGCAGAAATGACGGAAAAGCGTACCATCTTTCCTGTCATCTGACACTGCCGCCCAGCCATAGCCCCAGGTCATCCGACGCTTCCGCTGTTATCCTGCCACTATAATAAAGAATTTGCTCCATTCTATCGTGAAAACACAAATTCCCACGTCTTAATGATCTATTATCGTTTTCCCTGTCCTAAGCTCTTATCCACGGTACTCAATACGACCTTATAATCTCTTTTCTTTCTGCAGGTCGTATCTGCTTTCCATATATTGTAAAAGATTCTTGAATTTCCTCGATGTGGCACGTTTATCCATAGCGGCCAAGAGAACCGTCCCCCTGGCCACTGCAGCCAAGAGAACCGTCCCCCTGGCTGCCCATGGCTGCCCTTGGCTGCTATTATAGCATGGTTTTGTGCTGGCGTCACAATTTTGTGAGGGATTTTTGATCTGTGGAGCTATTGTTTTTGTGTTTTTGTGTGCTAAACTATAGCCGTAAAGAAAAAACAGGGAACCGGAATCCAGGTTCCGGTGGTTATGATAAAGGGAGGTACATTATGGGAACTTATATCGCTTATGCTTATACGCAGTCTGATCCGCAGCCGTCTTGGATGAAGGCTGAGAGATATGAATATTGTGAGAAGTATTTCAAGGACAGCACCATTTCCGGTGGTTCTGCTCTGAAGAAGTTCTTCGGAAAGCTTCTGAAAAAGTAATCCAATAAGCTTCAGGTATCGCTTATTTGGCGCCGCGGGGTCATTGCCCCGCGGCTTTTTTTGTGATCCGGATGGTGAAGTATTCTTTTTCGGGGCGTGATTTCTGCTTGTTTTGAGAATACTCACATGATATACTCAGATAGGGTTCGGGCCCTGCCTGGATGGTTTTTTCGGGGTGTTCGGGTGGACCGGATCCAGGTAAAGAAACTGCGGGTTCTTCGTGAGTCCCGGGGAGGTACTATGAATAAAATATTCGCGCTTGCGCGTGAGTCTCAGCTCGCGAGGATGCTGATTCCTGCCGGCCTGATGATGCTGGCTGCCGGTATCGTTTTCCTGATTTTCGGGCGTGACGTCAGTGGTTTTACCAAAACTTCGGCGGTGGTGTCAAAGACTGAGCTTTTTGAGGAAGCGTATGACGCCGGCGAGGATCATCATGAGGCGACTTATACGGTTTATGTTAATTATACCGCTGAGGGCAAGGAGTATAAGGATGTGGAGTACGGCATTTTCTCAGGATATAAGGAAGGAGAAAAAGTCACCATCTGCTATAATCCTGAGGACCCCGCGGATATTGCGCAGCCGGGTAATAAATACATCTTCCCGATCATTCTGATCGTTTCCGGTATTGCTTTGATCGCCGGCGGTATCATCAGCGCGAAGAATGCGGTCCAGAATATGAGAAAAATGAAAAAGCAGGAGGAGGAGTGGGCGAATGGCAACTAAGACTTATTTTTTTACACCGGAAAAGAAGGTCCTGAAACAGGGCTTTTATATGGAGGATGAAAATAAGCAGCTTGTTTATGAAGCGAAGATGCTGAAGCAGCCTTTATTCGGTCCGATGCTGTTTGATTTTGTAAATCACTGCACGAATAAAACAGAGACGCATAAGGTCGGCAAGACCATGACCATACAGCAGGGGAGCGGCATTCTGAGCGGCCTCTCCACCAAGTCCTATTTTAAGTTTGACGGCGTGAAGATCTGGGATCACCTGCATGACCAGGGCGTCCGGATCGATTCCGCGCTCTCATCGAACAAAATCGGCATGACTTATACGGTAACCCTGAAGGGACAGCCGCTGGCTACCATTGCTTCCGCAGCGCCGAACGGCGGAAAAGGGATCCTGACCAGCAGCTTTTTCTACAATGTGGCGACGGATGAAGAAAATCTGGATCTGGCGTTCCTGACCACTTTCGCGGTCGCGCGGACAGAACAGGTTTTTTACAATTAATACTATGGATAACGGGGCGGTTCTCCTGGTCTTTACGGACGGAAGGACCGCCCCTCACGCATCAAAAGAAAGGACTGAACTATGAAGGACTACAAGATCGGCGGGATGGTGGAATCCCGGCTGTTTACCACGCTTCCGGAAGACCTGGTCAGCACCCCGGACAGCATGACGATCGACACCAATGGAGATCTGATCCTCTCCTGCCCGAACTATGCGGACGATGATATGGCGGGCTGCGTGCTCCGGATCACAAAGGATAAGAAGATCACCAAATGGTTTGACGTGCCGGTGCACCCGGAGACCGGGATCGCCAGGAACATGGGCATCTGCTTCGATGATGACCACAATCT
>CADCQD010000121.1 GCA_902803485.1 uncultured Eubacteriales bacterium
TAAAAGGCCCGGCAAATGCCGGGCCTTCCGCTGTTACAGCGCTACCAGGATTCGAACCTGGAAAATGACGGAGTCAGAGTCCGTTGCCTTACCATTTGGCGATAGCGCTAAGCTGTCTTTTCGACAACAATGAGATTATATATGACTTGTTAAAAAAAATCAAGTCCTTTTTTGTTTTTTTATCAGATACCTTTTTCCGGCTCCCGCCCGGAGGCAGGATCCCGGCATTCACAGTGTTTTTCAGGGGTTTTCTTCCTGATTTCTGTGGTATACTGATAATAATTCAGAAGATCCATCATGCAGAAGCATTATGAAAATAAAAAAGGAGGCCATATCTATGCCAGATCAGGTTACTGAAAAGTATAAGCAAATGAGGGAAGCCATGAAGGCTTTCAGAAAAGAATTCGGTGAAGAGATCAACAAAGCGATCCCGTTATATGAGGATCCCACCCGTTATCCGGTACAGGACCTGCTTGCTCTTTCGGCGATCCAGCAGGAGTTCCGGAAGGAGGGACTTTCCGAAGAGGAAAAGGCGGAGCTGAAACGGCGTTTCGCGGAAAAGCGGGACAGCATCCGGCTTCTTCCGGACGCGCCGGAACGCATCTGGCTCTGGCCGGAGGGAAACATGCCGAAAGAAACCGTATATGAATCGAATCCGGATTTTGAATATGATCACGAGCCGGACTTCAGGCCCTACTACCTGGAAATGCTGCTTCCGGAGGGCGAGACCCCCATCGGCGGCATCGTTCTCGTCGCCGGAGGAACCCACGGGATGGGCACCATCAATGAGTGCTATGAAGTAGGTCTGGAATTCAACGCTCTTGGTTACCAGTGCTTCATCCTGCAGTGCCGGCCGAATCTGGGGCCCTGGAGCCGCAGGGAGACTGCCGCGGACGCCGCCCGCTGCTTCCGCCTGATCCGGGCTTCTCTGGACAAATACCGGCTGAAGGATGACTGTCTGGCTTTCGCCGGTTTCAGCAATGGCGGAGTTACCGGAGACGCCTGCATCGAGTTTTATTCCGAAGGCCAGAAGGTCTCCTCCTATTTCCCGGATTACAGGGAGGATGAGATCGACCGGGCATACGGCGCTCCGAACGCGTACCTCTGCGTTTACGGCGCCCGCCACCTGGGCACCGCCCTATCCCGGCCGGATTTCTCCTATCCCCCCACGTTCTTTGCCATCGGCAGGAAAGACTTCGGCTGCATCGCGAACATGAACGGCCTGCTGCCCTGGTTATGGAACAAAGAGGTCCCGGTAGAGATCCATACTTTCGCGGGCCATCCCCACGGCTATGCCGGATGGAAGATCATCAACGGAAAAGGCGATCCGAATTTTGATCTCTGGATCACCCATGCGGATGTATTCCTGCGCGACCTGTTCTCTGTGTACGATCCGGATCTGCACGGGTAATGTGCGGAAAAATGCTGGATCACATACAGAAATCTGCTTTCATTTCCTGCAGGTTCCAACTATGATAGGGACAGGAAGCCCGGTACCGGAGGGCACTTGAGACAGATTCAGAAACACTTTAGAGAGGAGGAGTTCCTATGATCAGAAACCCATTAAAAGAAGTCCGCATCGCTTTCATCGGGTGCGGCGTGATCTCGCACAATCACATGCGTTTTTATACAAAAATGGACAATGTGAAGGTCGTCGCGGCCTGTGACATTGATAAACCCCGTCTGGAAGCCTGGTGCGCGCAGTACGGCGTAGAACACATGTATACGGATTACCGGGAAATGCTGAAGCGGGACGATATCGATTCCGTGGACATCTGTGTACACAATAACCTGCACCTGCCCATGACGCTGGCGGTCCTCCGCTCCGGCAGGCACTGCTTCTGTGAAAAGCCCATGGCCGCAAGCTATGTGGACGCAAAGCGCATGGTCGATGAGTGGAAACGCCTGAAGGAAGAGACCGGCGTGGAACTGGCGATCCAGCTGGACACCCTGTTCAATCCCATGACCCGGGAAGCGAAACGGATGGTGGAAAAGGGGAAACTTGGCCATGTGTACTTCGTCCGCTGCCAGGGCTACCGCAGAAAGAACCGTCCGGGTCTGGATTCCGGGCTTTCCGTGAATTTCTACAATAAAGAACTGGCAGGCCACGGCGCCGTCTTCGATATGGGCGTCTATCACATCGCCCAGATGCTTTATATTCTCGGACTTCCGAAACTGGAACGGGTGACAGGCCACTGCTACCTGGAGCTTCCCATCAACCAGAAGCTTCTGGAAGGCCGTGAATTTGGTGTAGAAGATCTGGGCCTCGCTTTCGCGACCTACGAAAACAATATGACCTTCGAATTTCTGGAAAGCTGGGCGCTGAACATTGACGACATCGGCAGTTCCTTCATCGCAGGTTCCGAGGGCGGCCTCCGCTTTGTCATGAAACCCAGCCCCGGCGCGCGTCCGTCCCAGGACCTGAAGTATATTACTACTGTGGACGACAGGGACATCGAAACTGACCTCAGGACCAGCGATTACGAGAATAACTTCTATGAAAAGAAGCTTTATCCGGATACGCAGTACGACAGCAACTTTGATCATTGGATCGCGTACCTCACAGGAAAGATCGCCGAACGGATCGACACCCCGGAGATCGCGCTTCAGACCGCGTTCTTAAGCGAAGGCATTTTCCTTTCCAGCAAGCTGGGCCGCGAAATCCGCGCCGAAGAGATCGAGGCGCTGTCCGAATCCATCGCGCTTCAGAAGCAGGAAACGCCCTGGGGTACATGGACGTATGAACTGTAAATATCCGTAAAAGAAAAGGAGACAATTATGGCAGATATGAATATTTCCGTCGCGTCCTACTCCTTCCACGGCATGATCAACGCGGGCGAAATGGACGTCTTCAGTTATTTCGATCTTCTGAAATACCGCTATCATGTGGACTGGGCGGATATCTGGACAGAAGGATGCCTGAAGAGCCTGGATGAGGACTATCTGAAAAAGATCCGCAGAGCCATGGACGAGCGGGAGCTGAAGCTTGCAAACCTCTGCGTGGACGGCCCCTACGTCTGGTGCAAGGACCCGGAAGAACGCGCAGCCCACAAGGCATCCATGCTGGAATACCTGAAAGCCGCGGAGATCCTTGGCGCGAAAACCGTCCGAATCGACTTCGGCTTCGGCGATGACGGCATAAAAAACGCCTTTAACGGAAAGGCGAAGACTGCGGAAGATTATTACACCATGACCGATGAAGCCTTCGAATACCTGGTGGACACCTATAAGGAATACTGCGGCATCGTCTCCGCCTGGGGCGCGAAGATCGGCCCGGAGAACCACTGGGGCTGGGACCGGGTGCCGGCATATCTGATGAAGGTGCATGAAGCCGTCAACGACCCCGCCTACGGCCACCTTTATCATCTTCGGAATTTCTTCGACAACGCGGAGGAAGGCGAGGCATTCTGCATCAAAAACGCGATGCATACCCACATTCACGCGAATTCCGTACCCTACGCCATCGACGTCGTACGGAAGCTCGCGGCCGGAAACTACACCGGGACCTACGGTATTGAACATCACTCCGGAAAACTGGAGCCGGTCCGCGTGGAATGGCAGCTGGCTTCACTCCGGGAGATCATTGCCGAAGTGCAGGAAGAAAACGCCGGCGGCGAAACTGCGCCGGAAGCGTTCATGAACAAGATCTACAAGTAAGGCAATCGCCGGGAAAGTGGACAGGGGGACGGTTCTGTTGTCCGTCCCCCTGTCCACTTATTGCTTCTGATACAGCTGCTCAAATACGTCTGTCCGGTCCAGGTTAAACCTCAGGCTCCCGTCAATATCGTTCCGCATATACCATTTCCCGTTTGTAAAATCAGGTATCTCCACCGGCATGCTTCCTTTCGCGATGGAAATCTCGCTTAACGGCGTGATGCTCATCCAGGCTGCGGCGTCATACACATCAATGGGCGGCCGGGTCCCTTTCCGCAGCGATTCAAAGAAGGCGCTTACCACCAGGTAATCGATCCCGCCGTGTCCGCCCCGGGGATCATAGGCTTTCCATAAGGGATGCTGATATCCGGCTTCGTATTCCTTCGCGTTTCCCCAGAGCTCCTTTCCGTGGAATTCATATGCATTATGGGTGCCGTCCAGGAAAATACTGTCCGTTTCTCCAAAATACGCGCCGCGGGTGCCGCGGACGGTAAAGCCCCGGGAATAAGTCCTGGGAAGCGTGGTGTCAAGGGTCAATGTGATCGTCTGTCCGCCGGCGCATCTGATCACTGTGGTCACCACGTCGCCCTGGGCGAAGGTGACGTCCGCCAGAGGATCATCTGCTCCCTTCTTCCGGAGCACGTAATCATGAAGGCCTCTGGATGAAGATGCCGCGGATACCAGCGTCAGCATCCGGTTTCCGTTATTAACGTCCAGAAGTTTTGCGATGGGCCCCAGTTCATGTGTGGGATAATTCTCGCAGTTGCGGTTCATATAATTCCGGAGACGGTAGTGCCGGTTCTCTTTCCCGAAGGAGATCTCCTCCCTGAGGTCATGGCAGTAGCCGCCGCTGCAGTGAACGATACTGCCGAACAGGCCTTCCCGCACCATGCGAAGAGCCATCAGCTCCCGTTTGTCATAACAGCAGTTTTCAAGAAGCATGCAGGGGACGCCGGTCTCTTCATATGTGTGCACCAGTTTCCAGCAGTCATCCAGACTGTAGGCGCCGCCCACTTCAAACGCCACAGGCTTTCCGGCTTTCATCGCCTGCACCGCCAGAGGAATATGCGTTTCCCAGGCCGCGGTGATCATGACCGCGCCGATCTCCGGATCCTCCAGGATCTCCCGGTATGACGCCGCTTCCGCCGGCCGTTTCCCTGTCAGTTTTTCCGTAATGTCCGCGCCCTGCTTTGTCCGGTCTTCATATAGGTCCATCACCGCGGCGATCTCTACGCGGTACTCTTCTGCCGCGGGCAGGACCGCGTCCCGGATCAAGGATCTTCCCCGGCTGCCGATCCCGATAACGGCAATCTTTATGACATCCTTCATATTGGCCTCCATTCTGTACCAAGCTATTTCTTCAATGCCTTTTTATATGGCATCAGCATGCCTTCCGTCATCTTTCCGCCAATCTTCTTTTTCAGTTTTTTGTTCCGCATCATGCCGCCCACGGCATACATCGCCAGCATCCGGCCCCGGTTCTTCTGCGGGAAATCATACTGTCCATGTTCTTTATAAAACTGATGGTCCGCCTTCATCAGGCCCTGCATCTGCCAGATCAGGTCGCGGAAGATCTTCATGCCGCCCACTCCAAAGAAATTCGAGGGCTGGACGTACCGCCTCCGGATGGCATATTCCAGGCATTTCGCCAGAGCATCGATCTCCCGGTCCGGATCCTGCTCATCCGAGGCGGTTCCTGCCAGGAAATTGCCGCCGGCCTCTGCCCGCGCCCCGATCACCAGCCGCAGATTTTCCTCTTCGCTGAGATTGCCGCAGATCAGATACCCGAAAGCCTTGCCCATGGTCACCGTCCGGTGTCCGTTGCAGAACTGGCGGTCATCATACATTTTAAACCGGGATCCCATTGAATGATCCTTTATGGAAAAAGCCAGCACAATGGCTTCCCCTGTCTGGATCTGCTCCCGGAGGAACTGATCGAACCCGTCTTTATACACACAGGTGCCGTCCGCGGCGCAGTTGAAACAGCCAAGGCATCCCCCTGTAAACGGAAACTCCCGGATATTCACGAGCCGCGTTTTTCTGGAGAAAACCGCCCGGAAGCGCTCGATCATATGAAGAAGCTGCGCGTCCTCCGGCAGAAGATCCGCAACGATCACCACATCGCCGGGCTTCTCCTGTACTGCGACCGTGGAAGCCGCATCCTGTCCCGCATTTTCAGGAACATGCACAGGCAGGCGTTTCGGCGGCGTATTCAGCCGGGGCAGCGGTTCGTACAGTCCCTGTGTCATGCAGTACTCCACAAAACTCATAAACGCAAGCGCTTCTTCCCTGCCCTTTTTCGACAGCAGGTCATCCATATCCGCAGACAGCCCATGGATCACATGAAGGCCGAGGTCATGACAGTTATCTTCAATAAACCGGTGCGCGGTCACGTCATAAAAATGCTTGGAAGTCGTGATCTGGGAAGCATATTTACCGGCCACGTCCACCCGGTTCTCCTTCATAAGTTCAATAAACCGGTGCAGCTGCGACGGCACCAGGAAGGTATACACCGGATAGGAAAACAGCAGGAGATCCGCATCCTGAAGCATCCGCGCAGGTTCAGAAAAATCCTTCTCATAGTTTCGGATCCTGCTCCCCGCATTCAGGAAAGAAAACGAATGCCCCGGGTAATTCTGCCTGATATACAGGACCGTCTGCAGCGTAATACTATCGTCCCCTTTAGGACTGCCATTGATCACCAGAATCTTCATCACTTCTCCTTTACACACACATATTAAGTCTAGCCGGGCATATCATCCATACGATCCATACCGTATGATGACCCCGGTACTATACTATCACAGGACGCGCGAAAAAGGTACCGCCAAAAGGTGCCCGCCAAAAGGTGCCAGGTACCTTTACAGTTCCTTTACGGAATTGTTACGCCGGCCCCGTAGGTACTGCATGCCTTTTACGCGCGCAGGTACCAGGTACCTTTACGGGAATTTTAAGAAATTGTTGCGTGTACTTTTTGTAACGTGGAGGGGCCGGGGGCGGTCTGTATGATTATAGATACAGACCGGAAGATCAGGGAGGTGGTTTTATGAGGAAGGGATCTGTTTTGATCATGGCTGTGCTCGCGGCTGCGCTGCTTTCGTGCTGCGGCGGCTCAGATTTATTCAAGAATATGTCTCTTAAGGATTCGGCGTTTCTTTTATACTATGCGGAGGACAATTCCTCCTTTACCGTCAGTTATTTATACCAGGGGGATGATCTGAAAAAGAAATTCTTGTCTGATTTGTCCACGGTGAAGGCAGCGCCTGTGGAAAACTGGAGTTTCAGCGACATTACCTTCCCGGTTTACGGGTTTTCGCTGTTTGATTCGGACAGATTTGAAAAATATTATGCCTGGTCCAATGATATTCTATATACTCCGGACGGACGAAAATATAAATTCAAATTTGATTTTGATAAGATCCGGACGACTTATCCTTTCGCGGAAGAAAATACGTTTACCGGTTTTCAATATTTTCCCCAGGCAAAGCAGATGATGCTGGATGATACCGGATGGAATCAGGCGCTTCTCGTTCCGGGGCAGGAACCCGCTAAGGAACATGATGTGGCGCTGGAGGTCGTCGGTCTTGAAGATCAGAAGCTGACCGCAAGATTTACAAATCAGATGAACGATCTGTTCGTCTTTGGCGAGTATTACAGCATACAGGTCCTGCTGGATGACGGTGCCTGGTACAATGTACCGCCGGAAAGCGCATGGGCGGTGCATGATCTCGCCTATGAGCTGTCTCCCGGCCAGTCCTATGATATGACGTATTCTCTGGAGCCCTACGGAAAGCTTCCCGCAGGCCGCTACCGTATCCTGGGCGGCGGACTCGGCGACGGCTCCTTCACATGCGCCGCGGAATTTGATCTTACATGAACCGCTGGAAACGGCTGCCGTGCTTTCTGTCACGGCAGCCGTTTTTTGTCTGTTTTTTATCTGAGGAACATATTGTAATTCTTTTCATGGCCGATCCCGGTTACAGGTCCGTGACCCGGCACTACCTGCGTTTCCTCCGGAAGTACCAGCAGCTTCATGCGGATGTTCCGGATCAGGGTGTTCTGCTCCGCGTAGGTATCTGTCCTTCCGATGGACTCCTGAAACAGCGCGTCGCCGGAAAACAGGATGCCTCCGGACTCTGAATAATAGCATACGCTGCCGGGGGTATGTCCGGGTACCTCCAGGACCTTAAGTCCGCCCAGGTACGGCAGAACTTCCCCGTCACATACCGTCTGGTCCGCGTACAGCTGAACAGACATGCGCATATACGGCATGCTCAGATTTTTCTCCGGGTCCGCGAGAAGTTCTTCTTCCTTTTCCCCGATGACCACCGGGATCTCATACAGATCACGCAGGGCTTCCGCGGCCATTACGTGGTCGAAGTGGCCATGTGTCAGAAGGATGGCTTCCGGCTGCATGCCGGCCTTTTCCACCGCATTACGGATCTTCTCCGCCTGGGCGCCCGGGTCCAGGATGATACCCTTACCCGTCTCCTCATCATATGCCAGACAGCAGTTCGCTTCCAGCGGCCCGACGGGCAGGATCACGATCTTCATATATACGTTACCTCATTTCCGGTTCGCTTGAGGGGCTCTCTGACAGGAAGCCCGTCCGCGGTATCCGGCCAGCCGATCGAGACCGCGCCGTAGATCCGTTCGCCCTCCTGAAGCCCCAGCTTCCGGAGATATGCCGTGATCCGTTCATTTTCATTCAGCCATTTCAGCTGGTTGATCCAGCAGCTCCCCAGATCCAGCGCGTTTGCCATCAGCATCATATTCTCCAGACAGCAGCTGGTATCCGCGATGTTATTGCTGTAATCCGCGCGGTTTGCCACCGCGATCAGCACCGGGGCGTTGTAGTGGAAAACATAGCCGCCGAGCTTCGCTCTCTGGATGGAGTTCGCCAGAGACTTGTACATGCCTTCCGTGACCTCCATCCCGGCGAACTCCTCTTCCGCCATCTCCGCCAATGTCTTCAGTACCTCCGGATCCCGGAAAACCAGGAAGTGAGCCGTCTGGTTATTGCCGCCGCTGGGGGCGTATCGTCCGGCCTCGATCACTTCATTTAACATTTCGTCCGGCACCTGATCCGGCTTATATTTTCTGGTACTCCGTCTGCTTTTGATGAATTCGAGCATTCCTTCCTTCATAAGTATTCCTTTCCGCCTCCTGCTCTTACATCCGACTGTTATTCCGTTACTCCCCGGGCCATTGCCGCCGGGCAGAAGTGCTTCTTTACCGGGCCGTAGCCGCATCTCAGGCAGCCTCTGCACTTTTCATACGGTGTGCCGTTGAGGATGGCTTCGGAAAGCGCGGGATCCGCCAGGAGTCCGCAGGCGATGTCAATGGTATCCACCAGTTCGTTCTCGATCAGATACCGGGCAAGTTCCGGCGTCCGGATCCCGTTCACGCAGGACACCGGTACGATGCCCCGGAAATAGTCATGCATGCGGACACCCATATCCGCGATGCGGTTATAGGGCAGCGTCTCGTCATGGGGGAACTTTTCCGGATCCTCGTATCCGCTGGAGATCTGCAGATAATCACAGCCGGCTTCCACATAGCACGCATTGATCTTCCGGGCTTCCTCCTCCGAAGGATCGAAGCCGGAGGCGCGCATGGAAATGATAAAGTCCGGCCCGCAGGCTTCGCGGATCGCCCGGATCACTTCACAGCCGAATCTGGCCATGTTTTCAGGAGACCCGCCGTACTCATCCGTGCGCCGGTTCAGCGCGCAGGCAAAATTATTGATCAGATAGTTATGACACGCATGCATCTGGACACCGTCATAGCCGGCTTTCCTGGCCCGGACCGCAGCATCCCTGAACTGTTTTACAGCCGTATGGATCTCATCCGTTGTCATTTCCCGGGCCACGCCGTCCCGCCACGGTGTCTCCGAAGGTCCGCGTTTTTCTCCGCACGCGGGATGTGTTCCGTATCCGCCGTGGTGGAGCTGGGGGATCACCAGCGCGCCATACGCGTGGCAGGCGTCTGTCAGCGCCTTATGTCCCTCGATCTGCGCATCGTCCCACAGTCCGAGCTGCGTAGGGGCAAGCCGCGCGTCCTTTGCGATACAGGTGGCTTCCACGCAGATCAGTCCCGCGCCGTGCTCCGCGCGGGCAGCATAGTGCCGGACGGAACGTTCCGTGACGATGCCGCTGTCATCTGACCAGTCAAACTTGACCGTAGGCGCCATGGTGATCCTGTTTTTCGCTGTCTTCGTTCCGATCCGGACCGGTGTATTCGCAGTTATCATTTCTTTCCCTCCTTATTCAGCAGGTATCCTGCGGCTCCGCCAATGACGCCGCCCAGGATATGCGCCATATTCGATATATTGTCATTGATAAATATCCCGGAGTAGATCTCCTGTCCCAGATAGATCACCGCCACCAGGATAAAGGTCAGCGGGATCTCGCCCTCCCGGAAGCCGGTAAACGAGGCCAGCAGGATAAACGCGAAGACGACGCCGCTGGCGCCGCATAAGCCGGTGTGAGGAAACAGGAGATAATTGAACAGGCCTGTCACAAA
>CADCQD010000122.1 GCA_902803485.1 uncultured Eubacteriales bacterium
TACATCCTGGCGGATGGACAGGACCTCCTCCAGAACAGTGGCATCTGAACTCAGGTCTTCGTGCTGGGCAAGATAGCCCATGGTCCTGTCTTTGGATAAGGTGACCAGGCCGCTGTCCGGCTCCATTATGCCTGCGATGATCCTGAAAAGCGTGGATTTTCCGGCGCCGTTATTACCTACGAGCCCTACACGGCCGCGGTCTTCTATATGAAAGCTGGCTTCCTTCAGGACTTCGTCCTCCAGGAAGGCTTTTTTTACATGACTGACTGATAAGATCATACGTTTTTCCTGTAAATAAAGATTATGCCGCCGGGAAGTCTTTCCTCCACTGGAACGCAAACCTTCCATGGAGTCCGGTTTTTGGCGCTGGAATCCGGGATGCGGCCCGGGATATCCGGATACTGAACAGATGTATTTTACTAAATTTTTAACAAATTGACAAGATAAGGTTCTTTCATTATAATAATTACAAGTACACGGGACACAGGAAAGGCGCTTCCGGTTCCCGGTTCGCGAAGCATGTACACCGTACACTATGTGATCAGCGAGGAGAGTTATGGAAGATATGACGATCTCAAAAGCCATTATCAAACGCCTCCCCAGGTACTACCGGTATTTGGGCGATCTGATGAGTGAAGGCGTGGAACGGATCTCCTCGGGGGAACTTTCGGAGCGGATGCATGTGACGGCCTCGCAGATCCGCCAGGACCTGAATCATTTCGGAGGCTTCGGCCAGCAAGGATATGGCTATAACGTCTCTTATCTGTATCATGAGATCGCGAAGATCATGGGCCTGGACATGGCCAGCCATATGATCCTGATCGGCTCCGGAAATCTGGGACAGGCGCTGGCGAAATATACAAACTTCAGAAGGCGTGGCTTTCTGTTTGAAGCCGTGTTTGACCGGGACCCCCAAAAGATCGGGCAGAAGATCTACGGAGATATGACTGTCCAGGATATCTCTGAACTGGAAGAGTACATCCGGACGCACCAGGTGGATATCGCGGCCATCGCCATCCCCAAGGAGCAGGCGGTGCCCGTCGCGGACCGGCTGGTGAAGTGCGGCGTCCGGGGCATCTGGAATTTCGCGCATACGGATCTGGCTGTGCCGGATGATGTCGTGGTGGAAAACGTCCATCTTTCCGAGAGCCTGATGGGGCTTTCCTACAGGCTGAAGAACAGCGCGAAAAATCATAAAAACAGAGAGTAGGGGATCCCGCCTGCGCGGGCGTTCCGCTGAATCAGCTGTTGTACAGTAAAATAATGAATGCGGCGCTGCCGGGGATGAAGAAGATCCCCGGCAGCGCTTTATTCTGCTGCCCGCAATGAGGAGAATCTGATAACAATTATTTCACATATTTATTCTTGACAATCGCGGTATAGAATGGTAGAGTATACACAGATGTTAGCAACCTACCGCATTGAGTGCTAACAGCCTGAAAGGAGGTGAGGATATGTATCTGGACAGCAGAAAGATGAAGATCCTGAAGGCGATCATCAAGACATATCTTGAGACCGGTGAGCCTGTGGGTTCCAGGACGATCTCCAAAGACGCAGAGCTGAATGTCAGTTCCGCGACCATCCGGAATGAGATGGCGGACCTGGAAGAGCTGGGCCTGATCATACAGCCTCATACGTCGGCAGGCAGGATCCCTACGGACCGCGGCTACAGGCTTTATGTAGATGAACTGATGGATGAGAAGGTCAGGGAGATCTCCACACTGGAGCATTTCTTCAGCGCCAGGATGGATCATGTGGAATCCATGCTGAAGAACATGGCAAGGATGCTCGCGCAGGACACGAATTACGCAGCCATGATCTCAGCGCCCAGGTATCTGGAGAATGAACTGAAGCTGATACAGCTGTCGCGCCTGGATGCCTATCATATCGTTACCGTAGTCGTAATGGAAGGCAACGTCGTAAGGAATCATGTGATCACTCTGGACAGCCCGGTGACCAACGCGGATATCCTCCGGCTGAATGTGCTGCTGAATTCCGCGCTGGATGGCAAGACTCTGGATGAGATCAGTCTTTCCCTGATCAAGAGCCTGAAGGAACAGGCCGGAGAGAATTCCGGCGTTGTGATGAGCATTCTGGAAGCTATATCCGAATCCATTACGAGCAGCAAGGAAGAAAAGCCCGAGATCTTTACCAGCGGCGCGACGAATATTTTCAAATATCCGGAGCTGAGTGATCATTCCAACGCGAGTGAGATCATCTCTACCTTTGAGGAAAAGGACCAGCTGGCAAATCTCGTGAATGCAAATAAAGACAAAGATCATGAGATCCAGGTGTATATCGGAAAGGAAGCGCCCATAAGGTCCATGCAGGACTGTTCCATCGTTACCGCGAATTATGAGCTCGGCAAGGGCATGCGCGGGACGATCGGGATCATCGGTCCGAAACGGATGGACTACGAACGGGTGGTCAGCACACTGAAGACGCTGATGAGCGAACTGGACCGTATCTATCATGATCAGGAATAGGAGGGCCTGAAAAATGGCAGAACAGGATAACCTGAAGGAAGAGATCAGGGAAGAAACAGAAGAAACGCGGGAAACTGCGGCGGACGAGGAAGAGGAAGCAGCTGAGGATACAGCTGCTGAAGAAACCGAAGAACTTTCCGCAGAGGAGGATGAAGCAGCTGGTACCGGGTCCGGCGCGGAGGATACCATAGAGGTCCCCATCGAGGACGGTGATCAGGAGGCTTCTGAGACCCGGGAAAAGGAACCCCGGCGTTTCTTCAAAAAGAAAGATAAGAAAAAAGATCCGAAGGATGAAAAGATCGCGGATCTCACAGACCGGCTCCAGCGCCTCATGGCGGAGTTCGATAATTACAGAAAGCGCACCGAGAAGGAAAAAGCTTCCATGTATGATATGGGGATCTCGGGTACTGTAGAGAAACTGCTGCCGGTGCTGGACAATTTTGAACGGGGCCTTGCATCCGTGCCGGAGGAACAGAAGACTTCTTCCGTTTACGTCGGTATGGATATGATTTATAAACAGATGATCAAATTGCTGACGGACATGGGCGTGGAGCCCATCGATGCCGCGGGCAAGGAATTTGATCCGAATCTGCATAATGCAGTGATGCAGACGGAAAGAGAAGAGCTTCCGGAGAATACGGTGGCTCAGGAGCTGCAGAAAGGCTACACCTATAAAGGCAGTGTCATCCGGCACTCCATGGTGTCCGTAGTGAAGTAATATCAGATGAAAGAAGGAGAATAGATCATGGGAAAGATTATCGGTATTGATTTAGGTACAACAAATTCATGCGTAGCGGTCATGGAAGGCGGACAGCCTGTAGTGATCCCGAACGCCGAAGGCAGCCGGACGACCCCGTCCGTAGTCGCGTTTACGAAGAGCGGCGAGCGCCTGGTAGGCGATGCAGCAAAACGTCAGGCAGTAACGAACTCGGAGCGCACCATTTCCTCGATCAAGAGACATATGGGCACTTCCTTCAAGGCCAATATCGACGGCAAACAGTATACTCCGCAGGAGATCTCCGCAATGATCCTTCAGAAGCTGAAGGCAGATGCGGAAGCTTACCTCGGCGAGAAGGTCACGGAAGCCGTGATCACGGTGCCTGCGTACTTTAACGACGCGCAGCGTCAGGCGACCAAGGATGCCGGCAGGATCGCGGGCCTGGACGTCAAGCGTATCATCAATGAGCCTACGGCGGCATCTCTGGCGTACGGCCTGGACAATGAAAAAGATCAGAAGATCATGGTGTACGACCTGGGCGGCGGCACCTTCGATGTTTCCATCATCGAGATCGGTGAAGGCGTCATTGAGGTCCTTGCGACGAACGGTGATACGCATCTGGGCGGCGATGACTTTGACGATCTGGTTACCCAGTGGATGATCGATGAATTCAAGAAAGCCGAAGGCGTTGACCTCGGTAAGGATAAGATGGCTCTGCAGCGTCTGAAGGAAGCTGCGGAGAAGGCGAAGAAGGAACTCAGCTCCGCCACCACAACGAATATCAACCTGCCGTTTATTACGGCTACACAGGACGGCCCGAAGCATCTTGATATGACGCTGAGCCGCGCGAAGTTCGATGACCTCACAAAGAGCCTCATCGAGCGTACGGCAGTTCCGGTACAAAACGCGCTGCGTGACGCAGGTGTTTCCGCTTCCGAGCTTTCCAAGGTCCTTCTGGTAGGCGGTTCCACCCGTATGCTTTCCGCGCAGGAGAAAGTACGGAGCCTGACCGGCCATGAGCCCAGCAAGACGTTGAACCCGGATGAGTGCGTTGCCATCGGCGCGGCCATCCAGGGCGGCAAGCTTTCCGGTGAAGCGGGTACCGGCGATATCCTTCTTCTGGATGTAACGCCGCTGACCCTTTCCATCGAGACCCTCGGCGGTGTGGCAACGCACCTGATCGAGAGAAATACCACGATCCCCACAAAGAAGAGCCAGATCTTCTCTACAGCCGCGGATAACCAGACCGCTGTGGATATCAACGTGGTACAGGGCGAGCGCCAGTTCGCAAAGGATAACAAGTCCCTCGGCCAGTTCCGCCTGGACGGTATTCCGCCGGCACGCCGCGGTGTTCCGCAGATCGAAGTTACCTTTGATATTGACGCGAACGGCATCGTCAATGTATCCGCGAAGGATCTGGGTACCGGCAAGGAACAGCA
>CADCQD010000123.1 GCA_902803485.1 uncultured Eubacteriales bacterium
AGCAGTCCGCAGAGCGCCCAGAAATCCGCGTCTTCAGCGTATCCCAGATCCTTTGCTAGATACCGCATGCATCCCTCCACAGTCAGGGAATGCTGCAGATGAAAGGCTTCTTTATTATATTTTTTCAGCAGCTCCAGCGCCTGCGCTCTTGTAATTCCAGCGTTCATCAGATACCTCCTCACGCATATAAATCATTTCCATGAAAAGTTAGCAGTTTTTCCGGGAATTGTCAATAAAAAGACAAAAGCAGCCAGGAGAACCGTCCCCCTGGCCGCAGCCAGGAGAACCGTCCCCCTGGCTGCTTTTCATTGACATTTATTTCGAATCGAGTATACTTAGACCAAAGAAAAGACTGAAGAAGGAGGCTTTATATGGGTTTTGAAATGATTAATACCGGCTGGGTCTCTATCCTGCCGCCTTTGATCGCTATCGCGCTGGCGCTTTTGACGAAGGAAGTGTATTCCTCTCTGTTCATCGGCGTGGTGTCCGGTATGCTGATCTACAGCTTCGCGGCGGGGGAGTCGATCTTCGCTGCGATCGCGCATATCTTTGATATGATGTATGAAAAGATCTCGGATAATGCATATATGATCATTTTCCTGGCGCTGCTCTGGGCTGTGGTTACGCTGGTGGCGAAGTCCGGCGGCAGCGAGGCTTATGGGCGCTGGGCCGGGAGAAAACTGAAGAGCCGGAAGTCTGCCGGCCTTGCCACGTCTCTTCTGGGCGTCCTGATATTCATCGACGATGGTTTCAACTGCCTGACGGTGGGTACGGTCATGCGGCCGATCTTCGACAGGCTCCGCATTTCCCGGGAGAAGCTGGCGTATATTATTGACGCGACCGCGGCGCCTGTCTGCATCATCGCGCCGGTTTCCAGCTGGGCGGTGGCTGTCGCAAGTGAAGTCAGCGAGACCAATGGTTTCCATGCGTTTTTGTCTACGATCCCGTATAATTTATATGCGCTTCTGACCATAGTGATGGTGATTTTCATCAGCCTTTCCGGTAAGGATTTCGGGCCGATGAAGAAGGCGGAGCAGAAGGCGCTGAAGGATGCGCTGAAAGCGGAAAAGAACGAGGAAGAGCAAGACGACGCGAAACCCCGGGGAAAGGTCATCGATCTGGTGCTGCCCATCGTGGTGCTGATCATTTGCGCGATCCTCGGTATGGCCTATGTGGGCGGGTTCTTCGATGGCGTGGCCTTCTCGGAAGCCATCGGCTATAACCCGACAGCCGGCCTGACCCTTGGTGCTTTTGCGGGCCTTCTCACGGCGTTTATCATGTATATCCCCAGAAAACTGATGAAGGCGAAAGAGTTCGTGGAAAACATCGTGAACGGTATCGGCAGTATCGTGCCGCCGATGCTGATCCTGATCCTTTCCTGGAGCCTGGGCGGCGTCTGCAGGGAAATGATCGGCACCGGCGAATTCATTTCCGGTTTCGTGAGCAACGCGAATCTGCCGCTGGGCTTCCTGCCGTTCCTGATCTTTGTGGTCGCGGCGCTGATGTCCTTCTCCATGGGCACGTCCTGGGGAACCTTCGGACTGCTGATCCCCATCGTGACCATGATCTGCGCGGCAGCAGGCGCAGGCGATTACCTGATCCCGACCCTGGGTGCTACTCTGGCGGGTTCGGTGTACGGCGATCACTGCTCACCCATTTCCGATACCACGATCCTGTCTTCTACAGGCGCGCAGTGTAATCATATCCGGCATGTGGAGACCCAGATGCCTTATGCCACCCTGGTGGCGGTGGTCTGCGCGGTGGGATATCTCATTGCGGGCTTCACATTGACGCCCTGGATCGCGCTGATCGTCGGGATCGCGCTCCTGATCGCAGCCATCTTCTTTATGAACAGGTATACAGATCAGAAAGAAATTGAAGCATAAACCGGAACGGACAGGGAAGAACGGATCCCCTGTCCGTTTCTTTTTTGGGAACGATCTCTGTTTCGATCGATGCCCAGTCAGACTTTCAGAGAGTTCACGGTACCGGTTCCTGAAAAACAGCCGGATGTTCAATGACAAATGATCAGGAATCGGTTATAATATCATCAGCAAGAAAGAGATCGCGATCATTCGGCGTCGAATGAGAAATCAAATGGAGAAGGAGGACAGTAGATGTTTTTTACAGAATATGATCCGCTGACCACGAAACAGGTGAAAAGCGCGGTTCTTGAACAGGGGAGCGCGGAGGGCGGCTGCTGCGGTTGTCTCGCGGGGAAGAGCCTGTCGCTGCATCTTGAAGGCACCTTCGCGCCGGAAGAGCTCCGGTACGAGTTTTCTGAAAATGACCTCACAGTGACGTTAAACGGTGAGACCGGTACGGTGCCTTACGCGGTCCGCAAATGGAAGGATATCCTGATGATCACCCATCTTCTGCCGGATACGGACGGTGCTTTCCATCTGATCCTGGATACCAGGACGAATGCGGTGACAGCCATTGAGACCTGGTTTGGCATTACGGTACCTGTAGGCTTTGATATGACCGGGAAAAAGGAACCGGATCACTACCGGGATATTCCAAGAGAAGTGCAGCGGGAGATCTATTTCGGCTGGGCGGACTTCGGCGGCGGAAAGGAGCCGGAAGAGAAGCATACATTTACGAACCGTCTGGAAGGGCGTGGTTTCTACTGGAAATTTGACCATGGTTATGAGATCCTCAGTTTCAGCCCGGCCGTCAATTACTGTACCGTTGTCGAACTTGGAAAGCGGGAGATGGGCGGCATTACCATGGCGGATCCGGCGGATTACATCCGCATCGATGACGAACTTTACATTTTCGCCCGCTGGGAGCCGGAGTATTCCGGCAAGATGTGGCTGGAGCTTCTGGATCTTTTCGAAATGAAAGCTGCCGGCATCGAGCTGGGCTTTGAGGAGGACAACAGCTTTACCTGGCGTTTCCACGAGGCGGAACTGACCATGACCGGCGTCATCGCCCACCTGGAGATGATCAATGACAACGGCGAGAACCGGGTGCTTCCACCGCGATTTGCAGGCAAAAAGGGCGCGCGCTACGTGTACCGGCCCAAGGATATGCATCCGCCGATCTCCCATGAGGAAGCGCTCAGGAAGATCCCTCAGAACCTTCATATTCTGGACAACTGCGACGGCATTATGGATTCCGGACACAACTTCCCGCTGTCCGCAAAACTGGTCGGAAAGACCTTCAAAGTCCGCCCGGACCAGGAAAAGTACGCGGCAGCTCCCTGGAGCGGCGCAAAAAAAGAGCCCTTCTGGTATGAATATGAGATCCTTTCCATTGACCGGCTCCGCTGGCGGACACCGGGGACGGAATGGCAGGAGGAGGTGTATAACTGCTTTGAAACAGACAAAGATCTGTTCTTCTTCTCGCACCTCATGACCGGCCACCCGGATTACTGCGTACTGGCGCATGTGGTGGACTTCCAGTCCGGCCTTGCCACCACAGTTCCTGTGGAGATCGGCAACTGGCACAGCGAATGGGAAGCCGGAAGCACGGTCATGTTCGGAACCGTGGAATACGGCGATCTGAAGCCGCCCTTTACCAGGCGCCATCGTTTTACCGATGAGCTGCTGGGCTGCTGCTTCTGCTGGAACTATACAGACACCATGAATTCCATTCATATGTACAGCGCGCCTGAGAGCTACAGCTGGACCATATTCCAGCCGGATAACGCCGGCGGCGTATCCTGGTCCAGCCCGGGATACTACATCAAGCTCCGGGACAATGTATACCTTCTTCAGTGGATCGAGGAAAACTGCAACGGAAACCAGGGACTGGTAGTCATCAACCGCAAGCTCCAGCATGACGGAGGCTTCTTCTACGGTATGTACGAAGACGGGCTGAAACTGAGCATCACCGGCGCCTTCATGCGGGAACTCGGAAAACTGGACATCAAGAAATATTTTGATAAAGATATGTAAAAAGGATGCACATGGAAAACGGTGGAATTTGTCGAGAGTACTTGTACGCTCGACAAATGAACACCGGTTTCCATGTGGGCTTGCCGCGGAGCGGCACAGCCCACCGCATGAGGAATGCGGAGCATTCCGAATGAGGTGCATCAGGATGCACAGCGGTGCATCCACGGGGTACTTGTACACCGGACTTGTGTACATCATTTTCCATGTGGGCTTGCCGCGGAGCGGCACAGCCCGCCGCATGAATACAGAAGCAGGATGAAATATGGAGCAGTTCAGTTTATTTGACCGGAAAAGAGATGAGCTTTCCCCTCTGGCGGACCGGCTCCGTCCGGAAACTCTTTCGGAGTATGCGGGACAGGAGCATCTGGTGGGCGAAGGCAAGATCCTCCGGACCCTGATCGATAAGGACCAGATCTCTTCCATGATCTTCTGGGGGCCGCCGGGGGTGGGAAAGACGACCCTGGCAAGGATCATCGCGCACCGCTCCCGGGCGGAGTTTGTGGATTTCAGCGCGGTGACCAGCGGTATCAAGGAGATCCGCCAGGTAATGGAGCGGGCGGAGGCCGGCCGGAAAATGGGCCTTCGGACGTTCCTGTTTATTGACGAGATCCACCGCTTCAATAAGGCGCAGCAGGACGCGTTCCTTCCTTACGTGGAAAAGGGCAGCATCGTTCTCATCGGCGCCACCACGGAGAATCCTTCCTTTGAGATCAATTCCGCGCTGCTGTCCCGGTGCAAGGTATTTGTGCTCCGGGCGCTGACGGAATCGGATATCCTGAAGCTCCTGCATCACGCGCTGGAAAGCCCAAAAGGCCTTGCCGGCATGAATGTGGAGATCGCGGAGGATGAACTGGAAGTGATCGCCCGGTTCGCGAACGGCGATGCAAGGACTGCCCTGAATACGCTGGAAATGGCGGTGTTCAACGCGAATATCGGCGCGGACGGAGTGATCCATGTGACGAAGGAAGTGATCCTGGAATGTACGAACCGGCGGTCGCTTTTGTATGACAAAAAGGGCGAGGAACATTACAACCTGATCTCCGCCCTCCATAAATCCATGAGGAACAGCGATCCGGACGCGGCGGTCTACTGGATGAGCCGGATGCTGGACGGCGGGGAGGATCCCCTGTACATTGCCCGCCGGCTGATCCGTTTTGCCAGCGAAGACGTGGGAATGGCGGATCCGGAAGCGCTGCGTCTTGCGGTATCCGTATACCAGGCCTGTCAGTTTCTGGGGGTCCCGGAGTGTGACGTGCATCTCACCCACGCGGTGGTCTACCTTTCCATGGCGCCAAAGTCCAACGCGCTTTATATGGCGCGTGAGGCTGCGAAGCAGGACATTCATGACGCGCCGGCGGAACCGGTGCCGCTTCAGATCCGGAACGGCGTGACCGGGCTGATGCGGGATCTGGATTACGGAAAGGGTTATATTTACGCCCATGATACGGAAGAAAAACTGTCAAAGATGCAGTGCCTTCCGGATTCGCTCAAGGATAAACGCTACTATATTCCCACGGACCAGGGAAAGGAAAAGGCGGTCAAAGAAAAGCTGGACGCGATCCTGAAATGGAAACAGGAACCTTAGGATCCGGCGCAGCCGCGCATACAGGAATATACAACACAGGAGGAACAGCATGAGAAAGATTTACGACGCCGGACAGGTCGGCAGGACAGAGACAGTTTTTGAGTACGCGCCTTACTGCGAAAAATACGGAGTGGACGCCATCAATATTACGTCACGCGAACTGGCGTCCCCGGAGACTTTCCGGGAAGCGGATCAGTGTGTGAAGGCGCACGGCCTTTCCTGGGGAATGCTGCCCATGCCCATGGACGCGTATTCTGAGGACCTTTCGGATGAGGATTTCGCGAAGGGCCTGGAGACTCTGAAGCGCTGGGCGGATATCACTGCGGATTCGGATGGCAAACACTGCTATAACCATATCTGGAACGGAAGCAATGCCCGTACCTATGACGCGCAGAGGGAATGGGTGCTGGAACGCGCGCGCAGGGTCTTTGAAGTGCTGGATCCTTACGGCGTTCATTACGGCTTCGAATTCCTGGGCGTCGAGCCCCTCCGGAAATCGTTCAGATACCCCTTCTTCAATGACCTTACAGGCGCGCTGTCCATCGCGGATGAGATCAGCCCCCGGATGGGATTTGTCTTTGATACTTACCACTGGTATACCGGCAGTGACTGCGATATGGGAGATCTGTACTATGCTGCGGCGCATATTGACCGTCTGGTGAATTTCCATGTGAATGACGGTATTGCCGGCGTACCCAGGGAGAAGCAGGAGGATATGGAACGCGCGATGCCCATGACCACCGGCGTGATCAATTCCCGCATTCCCTATGAATTATTCAAGAAACGCGGTTATGAAGGACTGATCCTCTGCGAGCCCATGACCATCTGGCGGAATGAGATGAAGGATCAGCCGCTGGAGGAAGTGGTGAAGGCACTGGCAGAAGGTTATGCCCGTCTGGAAGAGGGCTGACATGCTGAATTCTACACTCTGCTATCTGGAAAAAGACGGCTGCTATCTGATGCTGCACCGCGTGAAGAAAGAAAATGATCTGAATCATGATAAATGGATCGGCGTCGGAGGAAAGTTCGAAGGGGAAGAGACTCCGGATGAATGCGTATGCCGTGAAACATTGGAAGAAACAGGTCTGACGCTGACTTCCTACAGGCTCCGCGGGATCATTACGTTCATTTCGGACCGGTGGGAAGGAGAGTATATGTATCTGTATACGGCCGACGGTTTCACCGGAGAAATGATCTCCTGTGACGAGGGAGACCTGGAGTGGGTCCCGAAAGACCAGGTCCTGTCGCTTCCGATCTGGGAGGGAGACCGGATGTTTTTTCAGGAGCTTTTGCTGGACCGGGGTTTTTTCACGATGAAGTGCAGATATGAAGGTGACCGGCTGGTGGATACTTCTTTTAAATTGCATTGACTTTTAATACAATTATTACTATAATAACATTAATTGAGCATAAAATTGTATAACCTCACAGCGCCATTTTAGGAGGTAATCAATGCGAAGAGTATCCGAACCGATCCAGGAAGTCCGTCGTCCGCAGGATGTACGCGAGGGAAATACGCGCCACCTTTTCCGGCTGCTTACAGAAAAGGAATCTTATACGGTCAATGAACTTGCGGAGGAAATGAATCTGAGCAGGACCGCGGTCCAGAACATCATGCTTCGTCTCAGAAAGTACGGGATCGTGGCTGAATACGGCAAGCGTTCGGCCTATCCCCAGGGCGGAAAACGGGCAACCGCGTACACCGTAGCCCCGAATTACAAATACGGTGTTTACATAGTCCTCAGCACCTCGGACGTGGTTTTGCAGATCAACGATTTCTGCAATAAAGAGATGTGCATAAGGCAGCTGAATGTATATGAAATGTCCTATGAAGAAGTGATCAGTTTTCTGAAGGACAACATACTGGAAATGCTGCAGGAACAGGGGCTGGGACTGGATGATCTGTTCGGGATCATTATCACACTGTCCGGCACTGTGGACAGCCAGCAGGGTATCATATTGAATCTGACCGGTCAGAACCGGCGGCACGCATGGGGCAGGAATATCCCGATCGTAAAGGATATCAAGGAAGCGCTTGGCTTCAATGGCGTGGTCGAAGTTGACGCCATATGCGTATTCAGTGGCTTTTTCAGCTACGCGGCGCTTCCTCCGGATAAAAAAGCAGACACCTGCCTGTATATTCTTGCACACAGGCTGGGAATCGGAGCGGTCTTTATCCGCAACGGAATCATCGATAAAGGTCCGCACGGTTTTCTGGGCGAGATCGGCCATGTGGTTCTGGACCTGAACAGCAAAGAAGTCTGCAGATGCGGGCGCGTCGGATGTTTTGAAGCTATGCTGTATCCGGAAGCGATCCGTGCCAGGGTCCGGAAAGACGAACGTCTCAGGGGCGTGGGAATCGAATCCATCGAAGAACTGCTGATGCGTTCCAATGAAGGAAACCTGCGCGCTAAGGAAGAGGTCCGTTCGATCGGCGAATTGTTCGCGCAGCTGATCTATAATGCGCAGCTCATGACGGATCCGGACTGTGTGATCTTCCATGATGCTTATATTGCGGTAAGTGAAGACTTTCATGAAGCGCTTCAGGAAGCATGCAGAAGAAAGGGAGAGGGCTGCGTGACTGTGCCGATAGATCTGTATATTGAAGACCGGAACTTTATGGACGCTGTCAGATCCGGCGCGGTTGAGTATCTCAGGAAATGCTATATCAGGGATTTCCAGGATGAATAATGGAGAATGAAAACAGCCGGACAATGAAATGTCCGGAGACAGTACGTCTGAATGAGACGCGTAAAAACGGGCACCGGTACGCGGTGCTTTCCATAGGAGCAGAAGATGAAGGCCGGGATGTGCTGTTTCTATTAAAGAACAGACTCGGCCTTTCTTCGTCGAGGATCGGCACGGTCAAATTTGATCCGGAAGGAATGCTTCTGAACGGCGTCCGCGTGAATGTGCGGGCCCGTGTATTTCCTGGCGATCTGCTTCTGATCCGGACAGACGATCCGCCGAAAAAACAGCGGCTGATCCCCTGGCCTGTTCCTCTGGATATTTTATATGAAGATGACGCGGTCCTTGCCGTGGACAAACCGGCAGGACTGGTGTGCCATCCGTCGCCGGGACATGCCTGGGACACACTTTCCAACAGGGTGCGCGCGTATTATGATGATACGGCGCCAGATCTTCAAGTGCACATTGCCGGCCGCCTGGACCGGGATACTTCCGGCGTGGTGCTGTTTTCGAAAAACAGTACGGTCTCTGCGGCGCTGCAGAGAGAACAGTACGCCGGGATCTATGTGAAAGAGTATCTGGCCGCGGTCCACGGACAACCGGATCCGTCTTCCGGTATAATCAGGACACGGGTAGACACCGTAAGAGACCCCGCCTCCGGCCTTCTTCTTCTGAAAAAAGCGGAGGATGGCGCGGGACAGGAGGCGGAGACCGCGTATGAAGTACTGGATCAGGCAGAAGGATTCGCGATCCTCCACGTGGTGATCCGTACCGGCAGGATGCACCAGATCCGGTTTCATATGTCCTGTAACGGATACCCCCTTTTATGGGATCCTTTATATGGGGACGCGGAAATGGACGCGGCTCTGTTTCCGGGAAAGCATGGACGTACCGCGCTGCACGCGTACAGGATCACACTGAAGCATCCGGAAAACGGAAGCGCACTTACGATCACGTCGCCTGTTCCGGATGATCTGAAGATGCTTTTTGACGCTGCCGGCGCGATCCCTGAGAGGCGGGAAAGATGAAGGGTATTCAGAGAAAAGAACGGATCCGTCTGATCACGGGCGGCGCGCTGCTTCTTGCGGCGGGCCTTCTGATGCTGCTGTTCAAAGCCTTTCCGGACTTCTTTTTTCCCGGATACCGCAGGTTTTCTTCCCTGCTGATGGACGAGATCAGCAGGATCTTTTCCTTTACCCGGATCGCCGTGTGGGATATTCTGGAAGTCCTGCTGATCCTGTATCTGCTCTTTACCGTGATCCGGATGATCGTGAAAAAACGCCGGTTCCTCGGCTGGTTTTCCCGTGTCTTCCTGACAGTATCCCTGCTGGTTTTTCTGGTGGTCTCCATGTGGATGCTGAATCATTACGCGCGTCCTCTTTCGGAAGATCTTGAACTTCCGGTGCGGGAATATACGAAGGAAGAACTGGCGTCCGCGTTTTCTTATTATCTCCGCCAGGCTGCGGAAGAAGCCGTGCTGGTTCCGAGAGATGAGGATCATGAACCGCTCCGTCAGGATTTTTACGAACTTTCTGAGATCGCGGGAGCGTCATATCAGAAACTGAGTGACCGTTTTGAGGTGTTCCGGGGTTCCGTCCAGCCGGTGAAAAAGCTGTGGCTTACGGGAGAGTGGC
Organism: uncultured Eubacteriales bacterium; assembly: GCA_902803485.1. Taxonomy (GTDB): domain Bacteria; phylum Bacillota; class Clostridia; order Lachnospirales; family Lachnospiraceae; genus UBA1267. Next base: position 9,810 of record CADCQD010000123.1, read on the forward strand.
TATTGATCAAGGGCTTTACCGGTGAATTTATGCCGTTTACCGCCGAAGCATCCGTTCCTGAGAACGGCGCGGTCTCGGACCTTCCATTTACCATGTGCCATGAAGCCGCGCACCGGCTGGGGATCGCGGGAGAAAATGAGGCAAATTTCTCGGCATTCCTGGCGTGCACTCATTCAGATGACGTACGGTTCCGTTACGCGGGGAATTATATGGCGTATATTTACTGCGGCAATGCCCTGTATCAGGAAGATAAAAAACTTCGGGACCGCGTGATCCGCTCGCTTTCGGATCTGCCGGGGACGGCACTGGTCCTTCAGGACGCGCATATGCAGCGGGAGCATTATGAAAAATATGACGGGCCGATCGCGGATGCCGGAGACAAGGTCAATGATACCTATCTGAAGACGTTTTCTGAAGAGAGCGGTACGAGATCCTACGGGGAAGTGGTGAATGAACTGGTGGCCTGGTACCTTAAGAATTTTGCGCTTGACAAGAAATCATAATTACTGTATTATATACGAAATTGCAATTAAAGGATAGAGGCGCGGTTGTCATGAGTACCGCGGATGTCAAAGGCTTCGCACAGCCGTTGTCCGCGTGAAAGGGGCGTCCGCCGAAGGCAGGCTACAGCGTACCCCTGCCTGGGCAGACGGATAAGATCCGTCTGACTGTCGCATTCTGCGGAGAGCTATGTATTGGTTGTGAATTTCTTCCCGTTCCGGATCTATATACGGGAGTATTCATGATGAGACGCAGGCCGATGCAGATGCATCGGTTTTTTTTATTTCAGGGAGGAGAATGAAAAATGACACAGAATTCGGTATTTACAGGAGTCGCAACAGCGCTGATCACGCCTCTGACTGAAGAAGGTGTGGATTTTGAGGCTTTCGGAAAGCTGATCGACTGGCAGATCGAAGAGGGCGTACAGGCTCTGGTGATCGCAGGTACCACAGGTGAAGGTTCTACATTGACGGACGAAGAGCACCGCGAAGTACTGAAGTATTCAGTGGAACGCACGGCAGGACGTGTACCGATCATTGCCGGCACAGGATCCAATGATACTGCTTATGCTGTGGATCTGACGCAGTATGCCTGCGGGATCGGCTGTGATGCCATGCTTGTGGTAACGCCGTATTATAATAAGGCGACCCAGAAAGGCCTGGTCAAAATGTATGAAACGATCGCGGACGCGTCTTCGAAGCCGCTGATCCTCTATAACGTTCCTTCCCGTACCGGTGTAAACATCGAGCCTGCGACATATCTTGCGCTGGCGGACCATCCGATGATCGCGGGTATTAAGGAGGCAAACGGCAATATTTCAAAGATCGTGGAGACCTTCGCACTGGTGGGCGATAAGCTGGACATTTATTCCGGAAATGACGACCAGGTGGTTCCCATCCTTTCCATGGGCGGCAAGGGTGTGATCTCTGTGCTTTCCAATGTGATGCCGAAGGAGACGGTGGAAATGTGCGCTCGCTGGTTCCGCGGAGATACGGCGGGAAGCGCGGCGCTGCAGATGGAATATCTGCCGCTGATCAATGCTTTGTTCTCGGAAACGAACCCGATCCCCGTAAAGAGCGCCATGGCTGCGATGGGATGGTGCGAGAATTACGTCCGCCTGCCGCTGACACCCATGGAGGAAGCGCATGAAAAGGTCCTGTTCGACCTGATGCGGGGACACGGCCTTATCGGATGAAAGGAGCGGCAGAATGAGAATTCTTTTATCCGGACTCGGCGGACATATGGGCGCCGAAGTTGTAAAACTGGTGAAAACCGGCAGATATGATATCACGGTGAAGGCTGGTGTGGATCCGGGCGGCGCGGTGTATGAAGACATTCCCTGCGCGCAGGATTTTGATTCGGCGGACGCGGATGTGGACTGCGTCATGGATTTTTCTCATCACTCAGCTTCTGCACCTCTTCTGGCATTTGCAGTGAAAAACCATCTTCCGCTGGTCCTTGCGACCACCGGACAGACGGAGGAGGAACTTGCGATGATCCGTGAAGCGTCTAAAGAGATCCCGCTGTTCTTTGCTGCGAACTATTCCATTGGCGTCGCGCTTCTTATTGAGTGCGCGAAGAAGACCGCCGAAGCGCTTCCTGACGCGGAGATCGAGATCGTGGAAATGCATCATGACCGGAAGGTGGACGCGCCCAGCGGCACGGCCCTCGCGATCGCGAACGCGATCCGGGAGGTACGGCCGGAGCTTTCCGTACATTCTGGACGTGCCGGTTTCGGAAAGCGGACAAAGGAAGAGATCGGTATCCATTCGGTACGGATCGGGAACCTGGCCGGTATCCATGAAGTGATCGTGAGCACCGGCACGCAGACACTGACTCTGAAGCACGAAGCGCATGACCGGGCGCTGTTCGCGGAGGGCGCGCTTTCCGCGGCGGCATTTCTTAAAGGAAAACCAGCCGGGCTCTATGACATGAAAAGTATTTTAACACACTGATGACGGAGAAGGAGACAGAAATGAATATTGCGATCTATGGTTACGGCAACCTGGGCAGAGGTGTGGAAGCCGCGGCGCTGAAGAACCCGGACATGAATATCATCGGCGTATTTACGCGCCGTGATCCGGAGTCAGTAAAGACCCGTACGGGGATCCCCGTTTATGCCGCCGGTGAGATCCTGAATTATAAAGATCAGATCGACGTGGTGGTGATCTGCGGCGGATCCGCGACGGATCTCCCGGAGATGACTCCGGCGCTGGCGGAAAACTTTAATGTTATTGACAGTTTCGACCATCATGCGCATATTCCCGCGCACTTTGCGGCCGTGGACGAAGCCGCGAAAAAGAGCGGGCATATCGCGCTGATCTCCGCGGGCTGGGACCCGGGCCTGTTCTCATTAAGCAGGGTCTACGCAGCCGCGGTTCTGCCTGAGGGCGAGTCCTATACCTTCTGGGGACGGGGCGTGAGCCAGGGACACTCTGACGCGATCCGGCGGATCCCCGGGGTCCTGGACGCGCGTCAGTACACCGTGCCGGTGTCTGCGGCTATGGATGCGGTGCGGCGGGGAGAGCAGCCGGAACTGACTACCCGTGAAAAGCATACCAGAGAGTGCTATGTGGCAGCGGAACCGGGGGCTGATCTTGCCGCAATTGAAGAAACCATTAAGACCATGCCGGATTATTTCGCGGATTACGATACTACTGTGGAATTCGTGACGCTGGAAGAACTGAAGAAGAACCACGCGGGACTGCCCCACGGCGGTACGGTGATCCGTTCCGGACGGACGGGAATTGAGAATGAACATACGGAGACCATAGAGTATACACTGACGCTGGAT
>CADCQD010000124.1 GCA_902803485.1 uncultured Eubacteriales bacterium
ACTGAAATAAACTCATGACGGGAAGTGGGAATGTTTTTTCCTACGTAATTCGCCAGGATCGGAAGTTCCCGGTGTCCCCTGTCCACCATGACGCAAAGCTCAATGGACGCGGGCCTTCCCAGAGAGATCACGGCTTCCATGGCCGCCCGCGCGGTCCTCCCGGTGAAGATCACGTCATCCACAAGGATGATCCGTTTTCCGTTCACGTCAAAGGAGATCTCCGAAGCCTTCAGCGCCGGCTCCCGGTAACGGGAAGAAACGTCATCCCGGTACAGCGTAATATCCAGCTCGCCGGTATAGACGTGGAGATCGGAAAACCTTTCGATGTTCTTTTTCAGAATGGCGGCCAGCGGCACACCGCGTCTGCGGATCCCCACCAGATAGATTTCGGATTCATCCGGATGACGCTCTATGATCTCATGGGAGAGCCGCGCCAGCGTGCGCATCATGGTATTCTCATCGATAATGATCTTTCCGCTCATCTGCTCCTCTTCCGGATCCCCTGTACCGTAAAGTGTACGAATGCGCGGGTCGCAATCACCGGAAGCGGCATAAAGCCGCATTCCGGGATTGTACGCATTCGTCAAATCTCCATGCGCCAGCGCACGTCGATTTTCCTCATTGCGGGTCGCAAAAAGCAGCCAAGAGAACCGTCCCCCCGGCTGCTTTGCAAAAAGCGGCCAGGAGAACCGTCCCCCCGGCTGCTTTAAAAAGCGGCCAGGAGAACCGTCCCCCTGGCCGCTTTTGATTTAGCCTTTGACTGCGCCTGCGGTGACGCCTTCTACGTAGTACTGCTGCAGGAACATGAACAGGGTCACGATGGGGATCGCGACGATGACACAGCCTGCGGCGAACTGTGTGAACAGGTTCGTGTCCGGATGGGTTCCGAACAGCAGGGAGTAAAGACCGACTGAGACGGTCCAGTAGGGCGCGTTGTCCGCGCCGATGATGACCTTCGCGAAGATGAAGTCCATCCAGGGGCCGGTGAAGCTCATCAGTGCCTGGTAGATGATGATGGGCTTTGCCAGGGGGAGGATGATCCTCCGGAAGATCTTGAAACTGGTGCAGCCGTCGAGTTTTGCGGACTCTACCAGGGCGTTCGGGATGACGTCAAAGAATCCTTTCGCGATCTGGAAGCCCAGGCCGGCGCCGGCGCTGTAGGCCAGGATCAGACCGATCACGGAGTATTCCGGATGGCTGGGGTTGCCGGTGAGGCCGATGGATTTCAGCAGGAAGTAGATGGCGATCATGCTCATGAATCCCGGGAACAGTCCGATGATCATGGAGATGTTCATGAAGGGTTTGCGCATCTTGAACTTCAGCTTGGACATACAGTATGCCACGGACAGTACCAGGAAGGTGGAGATGATGCAGTCGATGACGGCGATCATCAGGGTATTCAGCATCCATCTCGGGAAGGCTCCGGGTACGCCGTAATAGGTGGCGGTGAACAGATCTTTAAAGTTTTTCAGTCCGTACGCCCGCGGGAAGAAGTTGCTGGTGACACGGCCGATGAAGGTGCCGTCCGGCTGATACTCGCAGCGGAATGCGGAGAGAACGATCCACACCAGCGGGATGATCCAGATGATGCTGAGGACCGTCAGTATCGTATAGGTAACGCCCAGGCTGACTCTCCGGTTCCGCGACTGGCTTTTATATTTTTTCTTATTACCTGTCGTACTCATTGGAAAGTGTCCTCCTCATTGTATGCCCTGCTCCGCCGGTATGTGACCAGTGTGATGGTGGCGGTGATCAGGAACGTGAAGATGCCGATGACGGCACCTGTATTATAGGAGCCCTGGTCAATGGTAACCTTGTACAGCCAGGTGACCAGAAGGTCGGTGCCGCCGGCCTGGTAGCCGGTATAGGTCGGTCCGCCGCCGGTCAGAAGGAAGATCGTGTTGAACGAGTTGATGTTCCCGATGAAGCTGGAGATCAGGTACGGGGTCGTGATGAAGATGACGTACGGCAGAGTGATCTTGAAGAACATCTTGGTGGTGGTGGAGCCGTCCACCCGGGCGGCTTCGTACAGATCCGCCGGTATGTTCATCAGGATGCCGGAGGTCATCAGCATCGTGTACGGGATGCCGACCCACATATTGATCAATATGACCATGAATTTGGCCAGCCGTTCACTGTCCGTGGGTTTGAGCCCCAGGAAACCAATGGGTGCTTTGGTGACCCCCATGTCCATCAGCATGGAATTGATGGGGCCGTACTCGCCCAGAAGGTTACGGACCGCCAGCAGTGAAATGAACTGCGGGACGGCGATGGTGAAGATGAAGATCGTACGGAAGATCTTTTTGCCCTTGAGACCCTTCTTGTTTATGAGAAGTGCCAGGATAATGCCGCCGAAATAGCAGGTCACTGTGGCAAAAATGGCCCAGATGAAGGTCCAGCCCAGTACCGGCAGGAAACGGTTTTTGATTTCCACACCCAGGGATCCTTCTCCCGTAAATACTGCCCGGAAGTTCTGCAGCCCGTTCCAGTGGAACAGATTGGTGCCGAGATCGTTCATGTCCTGAGAGTTATAGGTGGTGAACGCCAGGGCGATCATGAAGATGGTGGGCAGGATGGTGAAAACGGCCGCCGCGATACAGGTCGGCGTCAGCATCAGCACATGGAATTTGCCATCCAGCAGATCCCGGAGATCTTCCTTGAAGGTGGCCGGCTTTTTGCCGATCTTTTTCTCCTCATCCGCTTTGTAGGAGGAGTTGATGTTCAGGTTCCACACCATGAAATAGATGATGATCATGGCAATGGTTACGAAACCGAAGAGCACCATCAGCTTGCAGTCGGAGCCGCTGGTAAATTCACCGGTCAGGGGATCAAAATCGCCGCCCTCCGTCACATGGGTCAGGGACAGATTCCTGAGAGCCTTCCAGCCGTAGGGCGTTCCGTTAATGGACGGGCAGAAGATCATCAGCGCCAGAATGCCGATCTGGACCAGAAGGAAGATCAGCCCCTTAGCGTACTGTCCGTGGTAGAAGTTGCCGGCGCCGAAGATGAAATGCGAAAGCTTAGTTCCGAGAGAGCCGTCGGACCACCGCTTTCCGAAATCGGAAAGCTTCTTTCCGGCTCTCTCACGGACGCTCAGCTGATTCGTTTTATGATTCGGAGCCTTACTCGTTATGGAAGCCATAATATCCCTCCAGATAATTCTTGAGTTCAGCACCCGGGCAGACTTTCTTCCGGGTGATCAAAAAGCAAAGCATTTCGAATTACGGGTACGAAACAGACCCATCACACTTATGCCTTTTCGGGAAGTGCCGCCGGGAACTCCTTCGGAGATACGCCATGCATCCACAGATACTCGATCAGGTACAGTCCTTTGCGGACACCCTCCAGAGACTCGGTCTCTTCCAGGACCTTATCGCCGGTGGTGGGATACGGTGTCCGGTCGATCATCGCGCGGAAGACCGCCGGGGCGTTCTTGGAGTAGTAATAGGTGTTCAGTGTGCCGGTGATGAACGGCTGCGGGATGCCCCACTCCGCCATGCTGACCTGCATCGCTGCCAGGTTGTACTGGCTCTCGGAGACTTTACCGTCCTCATAGCACTTCTTGATATAATCTGCCGCGCCTACATACGCAGGAACGTTCAGGCATTCTACGTAAGACTCGTTCTGGATCTCTTTGCTGGACAGGTACTTGATCAGTTCCTGCTCCTTCGCGTACTTGCTGGAAGCGGAGTTTGCGTTGACCATGAAGCACTTGCAGTCCGCGAAGGTGCCGCCGCGGTAGACGTCGCCGGCCTTCACGCCGCTCAGGCCTTCGCATGCTTCTTCCGTCAGAGTGAAGGTGGGGATCATGGCAATACCGAGGTTGGATTCGCCCAGGGCTGCCTTTGCGGTATTGTAATGCCATGCGCCGCCGATCACCGCCAGCACACCCTTGTTGTCCTTATCCAGATCCGCGTCCCAGCCGTCCGGAGATGCCCATTTGAAGCCGTTGGGATCTGCTGCGTAAGCCTGCAGCCAGCGGACGATCGCTACGGTGTCATCGCCCTGGCAGTTGGATTCGCCCTTGGCGCCGCCGGATACGGATTCCGCGCCGTCAAAGATCTTCACTGTGGTGCTGTGGTCGTCTGCCTTTGTCGCGAGCAGCGCGAAGGACATGTTGTAGCCGTCATCGCCGGTGACCGTGATGGCCTTGGTGCCGGCAGCCTTTGCTGCTTCCTGCAGGCCTTCAAAGGTCTTTGCCTGCTCTTCCGTGACCAGCGCCTTGTTGTAGTACAGGAACAGTGCCTGTGAAATGTACGGTACGCCGTACAGGAATTTCTTGTCGTTCAGTGTGGAATAGATGACGCTCTGGAAGGAGGCCGGGTTGTCATCCTGCACCTGCTTGATCAGGGCTTCATCCGTGATGGGCTTCGCGCACTGGGTAGAGGCCAGTTTGCCGATGTTGTCGTGGGCTACGGTGTAAATATCCGCCGCTGCCGTGGGGTCATTGGTGATGGTGCCTGCCACAGAACCGGTATCCATACCCTTGACTTCGATCTTATAACCGAAATCCGAATGCTCAGCGACGTACGCGTCGCACGCTTTCTGGAAATATTCCGCGGATTCCTCACCGACCCAGATCCGGATCACGCCGTCGTCCGCTTCCTCTTTCTTGTCCTTGCCGCAGCCGGAAAGCAGTGATACCAGCATGGCGAGCATCAGGAAATACGCAGTTACTCTTTTCATGATTTTTTCCTCCCTTACACTAATTGATCCCGTCGTATGACATTTTTTCTATCATCATGACGCCGGTCATATAATCACAAATGGTTTTGTGTTTTTGATTCATCAGCATTTCCGTGAGCCGGAGCACCGGCACCAGAAGAAACGTCAGGATCCCTGTCAGTAAATACAGCGCCAGGCTGTCGATAAGAAATACAAACAGGAACCGGTACAGCAGCTGATACCATACTGCCCGTGTCTGCCGCCTTTCATTGAAGGGAATGATCCCGGTCAGAAGCTTTCCCGGGGTGCCCCGGTCCTTCGAAAGAAGCGGTATCGCAAGAAGGATCAGCGCTTCCGCGAAGAATGCCGAAAGGGCTTTCAGAAGATAGCCGTGCAGATTCGCGGCAAAGAGCTCATTCTGAAACTCCTGGTTACCGCTCAGGGCTTTACTGACCGCCTCGGCATCGTTCCCGAACTTCTCCGCGGTTTCCTCCCGGATCCTGGCGCTTCGCGCCGCGTGCGCCTGATAGGTGTCCGAGACCGGCAGCTTCATCAGGATCATCGTCCCCAGCATAAACAAAGCGAAGATCAGGATGACGTCAAAGCCGTCCGCCAGGATCCTTTTCAAAAGATACGGCCTGGAATTCGGTTCCAGCTCCAGTTCCGTTCCTCGGATCTCTCTCTTCATATCAGCAGAGCTTCAGTTCGATGGATGTGGAGTACACGGACACGTCCCGGCTGTCAAAGGCGATCCTGATATCGCTGTCCTTGAGCTCCCGGTCCACCTTGATCAGGAATTCCTGCCCGTTGGCCTCCGCCTTCGCGAAGCAGACGTTTCCGTAATCCAGCTGTTCCTTTACATGGGCGCTGAGTCCGGGTTCGGATCCCGTCACCAGGCGGATCTTATCGCGGTCCACCGTATATTTGTATGTGTTTTTATAGCAGCTGTCGCCGTCGATGGAGTTGATCTTATAACCATGCTCCGGCGCGGCTTCCAGGGTATAGTCACCGATATTGTAGAAGAAGTGCAGCACGCGGCTGCCGTTCTCCTTCACTTCCGTCTTCGAGAATGTACCGGTGAGCGCCACCTCGTCTTCCACCGCTTTCAGAACTTCATTTCCGCGGACGGAGACGCCGAGCTTTTCATTCAGCAATGAGAAGTTGTACATGTCTCCTTCCTTCACGGAATCATCTACCAGCGCGAAGACGTAACTGTCGCCGTTCTTCAGATAAGCCAGCTGCCTGTCATCGGCCTTCTCGATCCTGCCCACCTGAAGCCTGAAATCCCTGCCGGGCACAATGGCCTGCGGAGGGATGCTGAGCTCTATGCTGCCTGCCTGGCCTGCCGCCGCCTTGAAAACCTTCGGGAGCGGGACCTTCTGGCCGTACAGTTCCATGGTGTCCCCGGAAAGAACAGCTTCCCCGGTATTATAGGGCGGGATCTTGTTCATCAGGGTGACCTCGGTCTCCGCGTCGAAGAAGTGGACCTTGTTGGGATTCGGTTCCGCGTAAACGATGTCTCCTGCTTCGATGTCGTCCCGGTCGATGACCTTCACGATGATGTTGTTTCCATCGTCCTTCATGGTAAACTCGCCCAGATGATCGCCCAGCTTGCCGTGAATGTTGGATTCATTGCCCAGCCGTTCCACATTGGTCACGATCAGTTTCAGGCCGGAACCGTCCTTTTTGAGGTCGATATGCTCCGGACGGATACCGAAGGTCACCGGAACGTCGCCGTTCAGATAACGCGCGTGGATCTTGGAGACCTTTTCATAAGGGATCATGATGGTATCGTTATTGGAGAAGATGACCTTCACCTGGTCTCCTTCCCGTTTCAGCCGTACGTCAAAGAAGTTCATCTGGGGCGTGCCGATGAAGCCTGCCACGAATTTATTATAGGGCTCGTTGTACAGATTCATAGGTGTATCGATCTGCTGGACGTAGCCCAGCTTCATGACCACGATCCTGGTACCCATGGTCATGGCCTCCACCTGGTCATGCGTAACGTAGATGAACGTGGTGTTCAGGCTCTTGTGAAGCGCTGTGATCTCGGTACGCATGGCTGCGCGGAGCTTCGCGTCCAGATTGGACAGAGGCTCATCCAGAAGGAAGACCTTCGGATCACGGACCAAGGCGCGCCCCAAAGCCACACGCTGTCTCTGGCCGCCGCTCATCTCCTTCGGCTTCCGGTCCAGATATTCCTCAATGTCCAGCATCTTGGCCGCTTTCAGCACCCGCTCTTTGATCTCCGCCTCCGGCATCTTCCGGTTGCGCAGGCCAAAAGCCATGTTCTCATACACGGTCATATGCGGATACAGGGCATAACTCTGGAATACCATGGCAATATCGCGGTCCTTCGGCTCCATGTCGTTCACCAGTGTATCGCCGATGAACAGGTCGCCCGCGGTGATCGTTTCCAGTCCGGCGATCATGCGGAGCGTGGTGGATTTTCCGCAGCCCGAAGGCCCGACAAAGACAATGAACTCCCTGTCGGCAATGTCAATGGAAAAATCATTTACCGCTTTATGCCCGTTATCATAGACCTTGTAGATGTGGGAAAGCTTTAGATTTGCCATATTCTCCTCCCTAAATAATTGTATCTGATTATATTATGATTATGTCGCCAAAAGCAGATTCCGGACGGCCGATGTATTCAGACGAAAAGGATCCCTGACCGGTCCAGCGCGAAGAGGATCTTGTCGATCCCGGTGAGCTTTCCATTGATGGTGCCTGCCACCGCGCCTTTCTTGTCAAATACGTAATACACCTGGTCCTTGCACGTCACCTTGCCGATCCCGGTGAGGGGCATCCGGACGCGCTTGAACATATAGCTCATGTGAAGCGTCCCGTCCTCAATGTACGCCCGGTCCGTCACCATGGCAAACAGCACCGCTGCCGCTGATGCCGCGACGATAAAGAGCAGGACGCTGGCGAAGATCCCCAGGGCGTCGCCCTTCGCGAAGACCAGGATCAGGATCCCGGAAACAAGGCATCCCGCCAGGGCCGCTAACGTAAATATGAACGGCTTTTTATCTGTTTCCGTACTGATCTCCCCTTTTCGAAACATCTCAGTCTGCCTTTCTCAGTACCACGGATTCATTGGTTTTTACCGTAAACACGCCTGACACCTTCTCGCCTGCCGGCCGGAGGTTGCTGTACGCCACCTCATATTCTCCGGAAAGCTCCACACTGGTACCTGTAATGGAATGGATCACCATAAACTGATCCACAGTGAATATGATATTTCCCTGCTCACATTCAATTTCCGATAGCCTTGCGGCGATCTCCTTCCGGTCCGGAATACGGAAGGCTTCCGTGTCCCTGCGGAACGAGATCAGCTCCTGCAGCTTTTCGAAGATCTCATAATGATCGATCTTCAGAGAATAATCCATCACATTGACGAAGTCACCCACGTTATAGGAGTTGCCTTCGTATTTCCCGGTATCCGCATACTGCTTGCTGCGCATGAATTCCTCGCCTTCCTGAATGAAGGGGACGCCCTCCGACAGGAAAATGATGGAATCTGCCTGGGTGTAGGCCGCGGGCAGCCGGTCCTCGTTCATGGTCTGAATGAGCTGGTCATACAGTGTATAGTTGTCATGGCAGGACACATAGTTCAGTACCAGGTTCGGATCGATGGCCTGTGTCTTTATGGTCTCTTTGGAGAATCTGCCGGGCACGCACATGGCGATCTGGGATGCATTGGCGGAACTGCCCTGGACGTAGCCTTTTCCGGGATTGTTCTCGCCCCGGACGGCATTGCGGATCACGTCGTTGAACGCGCCCACCTTGACGCCGTTTCCGGAGAAGAAGTCCTGAGCCAGAGATTCCTGCACCGTCGTCTGCTCCGCCAGCTTCGACTCGCTGATACCTGCCTTCAGCTTGGACGCGCCGCCGGTCCAGGGTTCGCCGTAGATCATGATCTCCGGGTAAATGGCACTGCAGTCCTGATAAATATCGATCATGGTCTGATTGTCGATGAGGCCCATCAGGTCGAAGCGGAATCCGGAAAGGTGGTACTCATCGATCCAGAATTTACAGGAATCCCGGAAGAACTTGTTCACCATTTTCCGTTCCGACGCCAGTTCATTGCCGCAGCCGGAACCGTTATAGAAGGCGCCGTTGGCCTTCGTCCGGTAGTAATAGTAAGGAACCAGCAGATTGAAATTGGAGTTTTCGGAAGCGCTGGTGTGATTGTACACCACGTCCATGTTGATGGAGAGGCCGGCTTTATGCAGGGCCATCACCATCGCCTTAAACTCCCGGATCCGGACGCTGCCGTCATAGGGATCCGTGGAATAGCTTCCTTCCAGCACATTATAGTTCTGGGGATCATACCCCCAGTTATAGTTCGTTTCAGACATCTCCGTGCCGGAGACGGACTCGTCTACGGAGGAATAATCATAGAAAGGCTGAAGCTGCACATGGGTGACGCCCAGTTCCTTCATGTGGTCCAGGCCGGTGGAAACGGTAATGCCGTCCCTGGTATAGGAAGTTCCGGTTTCCGCAAGGCCCAGGAATCTGCCCCGGTGATCTTCCGCGACACCGCTGGTCTCACTGATGGTCATGTCCCGGACGTGGGCTTCATAGATCACCGCGTCCACATTGTTTACGAGCTGCGGACGGGTATCCTCCGCCCAGCCGCTGATCTCCTTGTTCAGCTTTGTGAAATTCACCACCATGCCCCGCCGGCCGTTTACTCCGGCGCTCTTCGCGTAGGGGTCCGTGACTTCATGAGTGCCCTTCGCGTTGGTCACGGTATACGTGTAATACCTGCCGTCCAGATCCTCCGGAACCGTACAGGAGTAAACACCTTTTTCTCCCTTTTCCATCTCATAGACTGCCGCCGGATCCTTCTCCTTTTCATAGTCCCCGGAATTGTAGATATTCAGCTTCAGTCCGGAACTGGTGGGCGCCCAGACTTTAAAGGTGGTGGCCTTCACATTCTCTTCGTCATCAAAGGTCACACCCAGGTCATCGCCGTTATAGAAGTAACGTTCATTAAATTCATCCGTATCGAAATAGTTTGTCATCATCAGTTCCACCTGGTTGATCCAGCTGTCGTCAAATCGGTAGCTGACGGTCACCGCGTCACAGATATCGATGTCATCCTTCAGCGTAAGGTCCGCCCGCATCAGCGAAGGGTCATACTCTCCCATAGTGAAATCCTTGTATTCACTGCCGTTCACCGTCATGGAGAACCGCGGCTCGTAAGATCTGAATTCTGCGGAAAGCGGTTTGAAATAGACGCTGATGGTCTTCGCGTCCCGGAGCATGGCATAGCTCACAATGGACTTCAGTGCGTTTTCCTGTGTATCGAATACTGTAGACTCAGTGGTGCGGACGTACACGTTCTGAATGCCGCCGGGGGTCATGGGCAGGATCTCGATGGAGCGGTCTCCGTCAGGATCCTTGGACCAGTTGTCCGTCCGGACGATGAAGCCCAGAAGCCCCACGTCTTTGCCTTCACCGATCACCGAAAGATCCAGGTCCGCGTACACACCGTAGTCATCGTAGCCGGTAAAGGGATAGGCCGCGCCGTTCCCGCCGTTGGTCATATCCCAGGCCCATACGTTCCAGGGCACATAGCAGCTCCGGTCATTGGTGGAGTCATCATTTCTCCGGTAATGGAGGCGCACGGTTTTGGTGGCTTCCTCAGGCTCCTTTGAATGATCCGTATCATCCTTCCCGTACTGGCTGATGACGTTTCCCGCAGGCTCCAGCGTAATAGGCTTGTCATCCGGACCCTCCTTCCGGCTTTTACATCCGCAGCCGGAAAGAAGCAGCACCGAAAGGATCAGCAGAACCAGGATCATACAGTATCTGTTTGTTCGTTTCATATAAATCACCCCTTCAAACAGCCGGGACCCGGCTGATCTTTCCTTTCAGAAGATCAGAAGCCCGACAGGTCATAGAAGCCCTGCTTCAGGATCTCTCCCTTAATGTCCGAACTCTGTTTGATCACATGGGAGTCCCACTTTCTGGTATCTGTGATCTCGTATCCTTTTTCAAAAGCGGCAACCAGGAAGCCGGTCATCCCCGTGGTATCCACCAGCATCACGCCGTCTTTGATCTCATAATTCCTGCTCCAGGTACCCGGTTCCCAGCTCCACAGATACAGTTCATACTCTCCCTCCAGATACTCTTTCGGGATGTTGATCACATTGAATTTTCCTTCAATAAGCTGCACCTGGCTGTAGGTAAATACCTGCTCAAACTCATTTACGCCCTTCCGAAGCCACACATGCAGGTCGACTTTTCCGTCCTCCACATGGTCCTTCAGATGGACCTCCACGGAGTCTTCGATCTTTGTCTTGTCTCCGCTGTTTCCATTGAAATAGTAATACGCCTCATCACAATTCCGCGTCTTCAGGGTGACCGTCTGATCCCCTGTAAAGGAGCAGTCTCTTTCCGAGATCTCCAGCTGGGGATGAATATCTTTGGACCGGGTGATCACAGCCATGCCGTTTGCTTCAAACTGCACATAGGCTGTATGGTCCTTGACCGCCACCTTGCTGCCCGTGAGAGCGTCATAATAATTGCCGTCCGCAAGATGCGGAACCGCGACTTTGACCACCGCTTCCGGATCCACGTCGCCCACATTCAGGATCAGCGCCCCCTGATCCTCCGGTTTGATCTTTTCATTGATATAGCAGGTCCCGTCTGCGGATTCATAGGAATCCGCGTCATAGAACCGGTTGTGGAAGCGGTTCCCCACCGCCACATATTCGCTTTCAAAAGCGTAGGAGCCGATCTGTCCCACCGTAAGTTCTTCCGCGGGCCGGGCCAGATACAGGCCGCCCAGCCCTTTTTTCGCGGCGATGATGGACCAGAACTTGGCTACACGCACATCGGAATAGTGCGTGTTGGAAGTGACATATTCGTCATGGCTCTCCACCCAGGCGATCAGCTGGGAAGGATCTTCCGTCTTCAGCGCCGCGTCCAGGATCTTCCCCGGATCCTTTGAGGCAAAGGCATTCTTAAACTGGGCCGCGAAGCCATCGTCGGTGATCCTCATGTACCGCGTATAGTTCGACAGGCTGCGGCCGGAGGGAGAATTCAGGATCTCCCCGTATACATACAGGTTCTTTCCTGTTTTGTTCTGATAATACTTTTTCGCTTCCTCCAGGGTATTCTCCCAGAAATCACTGGGATAATCCGGGTCCGCGCTGGTCTCCACATGTTTTGCTGCGTCAAAGCGGAAGCCGTCGATCCCCGCGTCGATGCATTCCTTAAGGAGCGCCAGGACCCGTTCCTGAACGTAAGGGTTCGACGTGTCCAGGTCCGGCAGATTTCCGTAAGCATAGTACTGGGTATCCGCGCCGGAACCTGACGCGTTTTTATTATGATGGAAAGTCAGCCCGGTGCCGTCCGTGTCCTCATTCCGGTTGGCGTAGATCACCGGTTCATACTCCTCCACCGCGGGAGAGACCATGGGAGTGCCGTCGGCCTCCTTCCCCTCATCGTCCGTCGTCGCCATATGATTCACCACAATGTCCGCCAGAATGCAGATGCCGTATTTCTCCGCCTCAGCGCACAGCCCGGCAAGTTCCTCCGGGCTTCCCAGAGCGGAATGATCGCCAATGGAAAAGCTCAGGGGCTGATAAAAAGCCCACCAGGCGGAACCGCCGCTTTTCGGCTGCTGCACAGGCATGGTCAGCACATTCTTAAAGCCGGCATGATGGATATTTTCCAGATTGATCAGGATCTCATGATACGTCCAGTTAAACGCGTGCAGCGTCAGGCCGTCTTCCGCGTTTTCCGGAAGCGCGTCCGTATAGCTGTCTTCAAAATCATCAACTTCAGGGATCCTGTTTTTTCTGCAGCCGCAGCCTGCCATGGAAAGCATCAGAAGGACCGCGAGCAGCAGGCAGAACGTTTTTTTACATTTCATATAGCTGCCTCGAATGCTCAGCTTGCGCGGCTTCCGCCGCGAAAAGAACAAGGGGTCCCATTCAGGGAATGAGACCCCACATGACTCATGGCTGTATTATTCCTTCGGTTCTACCGTAACTTTGGGCTCGCCGTCAAAAGTGATGGTGACAATGTATGTGCCATCTGCATCAACGGTCAGGTTGTTCTCGCCGTCGCCCCAGCTGTAGGTCCAGTCACTGTCCGCACGGACCTTGAACTCATCGCCGGCTGCAAGTTCGACTTCACCGACCCACTTGTTCTCGCCGTCCGCGGTCATTTCGACGTCAGCGCCGTCATTGCCCCATCCGGATGCAGCGAAACCGCCTACGATGCCGTAGGTATGGTCTGCAGGAACATACTCCAGCACTTCTTCATACTCGATGCCGTCCTTCTTTTCCTTCAGGACAAGGCCGATGCCGTAGCCGGCCTGCTCAGGAGAAGAAGCGTTCTTGTACTGCGCGATCACCAGTGTGTAAAGGCCTGCGCCGCCGGTAACTACCGGGTTGCTTGCCCAGGAGAATCCGTTCTCATCCGGCTCTTCCTGCCAGATCGGCATAAACATGGTATCCGGTGTCAGGGATTCCGCATGCGCCGTCTTCGGGTCTGAGATCCACTGATCCTCGGCATAAACCTTATTGTCTCCATCCACGTCCACAGTGCACTGCGCGACCTTGTACGCGTAAGAGCCATTCGCGCGGTACAGCTTGCCGTCCTTCAGGAAATCCGTGGTCCAGCCGGCATCGTTGGTACCGAAGATCAGGTCGATGGTATACAGGAACTTGACGTCCTTCTTTGAAAGTTCGTTGTACAGGTTCTCGTCGATCGCCTTCACGTCGTCCAGCTTAATGGCTGTCAGCGCGGACTTTTCATAAAGCTCCGTGTCCTTGCCGTTCCATGAATTCTCTGTGCCGTCGGCTAAAAGATACTGGCCGTGAGCGACCCATGCAGCGTGGCCATCGTCAGCCAGCGCTTTGGAAGCTCCTCCGCCGCCGCCGGCAGAGCAGGCAGCCATTGAAAGTACCATTGCCGCAGCCAATAAAACTACTAACAGTTTCTTCATGATTGGTTTCCTCCCCTTTATTTTGGAAAAATTTCCATTTCTTTTATTACCGCAACCCGGGATGCTTTAAGGCGCCCGGCACATGCCGGTTCCATAGACACGGGTTGAGAGTAAACCGTCTGTTCAGTACCCGCGCAGAAACACAAAACGTGACAACTGCCGGTACCGGTCCGATCGCCTTTCAGCTTCGATGGATGGTAGTGACCGTGTGGGGGACGATGATCTTCTCCCCGGCCCTGCCTTTCCGGAGCCTGGCCGCAGCTTCCACCGCGGCGCGGCCGATGCGGTAGAAATCCTGCCTGCAGGTGATCACATCGTCTGCAGCATACTCCATCAGCCGGATGCCGTCAAAGCCTGAGATCCGGATCCCGGAACCCGGCGGCAGCGCCCGCTTCGCGCCAATGGCCATTAAGTCGCTGGCGCAGACGATCGCGTCATATTCCAGGCCATGATCCCGGACGATCTGATACGCCCTGCTTTCAGAAAAACCGCCGTTCTCCACCGTCAGGCGGAGATGCCGCTCCTCAGCAAGCGCTTCCATACCCCTGAGGCGCATATCCGTAATATATCCGTCGTCCTTGCCTCTCAGGTACAGGACCTTGTCCCCCTCATTGCAGATCCTGGCGGCAGTCTCGTACTGCCCGCGTTCCTGATCGATCATGACGGTGGTAATATTTTCGCCGGTAAGACAGGCGTCCACCACCACCATCTTCATGCTGCTCTCAGCGGCCAGGTCATGGAATTTCCGGTCATTTTTGTTCAGTCCGAAGACTATAACCGTATCCGCGTGGAGCGAGTGGAAATACCGGAGCGTCTCCTCACTGGTCAGCTTCTCGATCGATCCGTTAAAGACTGTGATGAGCTCCAGATTTTCCTTCCCGGCTTCATCAAAGGCCCCCAGGATATACAGCATGTTGATCTCATCGATCTGCTGGGCGCGGTCGTTCACGTAAATGAACAACGCGATCCTGTTGTTCTTCTTGGATGACAATGCGCTCGCTACAGAATTCGGAATGAATCCGGTCTGCCGGACCACCGCCATCACTCTCTGTCTTGTCTGCTCGGAAATACCCGGATAGTTTTTCAGCACCTTGGAAACCGTGCCCGCGGAAACTCCGGCCATTTCTGCCACATCTTTAATACTCACTTTGCCAGCCATTTCGCGCCTTCCTTTGCTTATGGAAAACGATTTCTTTGTGTATTGTATACGATTAATCATAAATAATCAATATATTTTTGGAAATTTATACTGATTTTTACGGAAAATTTTCCAGAAACCAGATCTCCGGCATCCGTGCCTGTTATCCGCTCCAGGCAGCCTTCCGATATGCTGCAGATCCAGCACGAATCCATACTTTACGAAGAAGTGAACAGAAAGCGTCAGGGGCACCGCGGAAACCGCAGTGCCCCAAATGTGCCGCAGGTATTATGTTGAATTACGCTCAGTTCTGTGCTTTTTAAGTGCCATTGGCGGCATGCCGCAGCATGCTCAGTTCTGTGCCTTTATGTGCCATTGGCGGTATGCCGCAGCATGCTCAGTTCTGTGCTTTTAAAAGGGCGCGGATGCACCAGGCGAAGCCCTTTGCGCATCTTATGTCCGGATCCCGGAAATGATTCCCGTCATTCCACTCCAGAATACAGGGGACGCCATTGTCCTTCAGGATCTGCTCCTGCCTGCGGATACAATCTCCCACAGTGGACATCACCGGATTCCTGGTCTTTTCTTCCCGGTTTCCCAGGCTGAGGTAGATCGCGCCTGTCCTGGGCTGATGAGTCCCGGCATATTCCATCCAGCCGGGGAACCACATGGAAGGCGATGCAGCGGAGGCCGCCGCGAACACGTCCGTCTGATAAACACTCCACAAGGAGAAAAAAGCCGCCAGAGAATAGCCGCCCAGGATCACCGGAATCTCCATCGGCAGACGGTATCTGGTTCTGACCTCCGGAAGCAGTTTCTCAGTGATAAACCATAGAGTCGCCTCCGCCCCGTCGCCAAAGCTCTCATTTCCGAACACCGGCGGCGCCGGCCAGGGCGATAGCTCCTCGTTCCAATCCGCAACTTCAAACAAAACAAGAAGATATGGCGCTCCGGCCGCCTTCGCCGCGGCTTCATACTGCCGTTCCAGCGATTCTTCCCGAATCTCCCCCTCCGGCTGGATCAGGAAGGCCGCCGGATCCGCATCGCCCAAAACGCAGCACCGTTTACCTTCCAGTGTGAAATACTCCATATCGATCTTCATAAGCTGTTATTGATCCTCACAGGTCTTTATCGTTCTGACCAGGTCTTACCGGTCCAAGTGAT
>CADCQD010000125.1 GCA_902803485.1 uncultured Eubacteriales bacterium
GCGGGCGAACCGCGGAATTAGCAAGCTGCTTTCCGGAAAACATTGCCGGATGGAAAAGAAAAAGGAGGACAATGGGGTGGTAAAAAGCGTGAAAAGAGGTCTTTGCATGATCCTCGCGGTGTGCATCATGGTGTCGGGGCTTACGGGCGGCGGATCGGGGAACGCCCTGGTACGTGCGGAGGCTGCGGCCCTGCCGCTGCGTGCCGAAGGCATTGGCGCCGGGGAGGAAGAGACCGGCGATTACCGCGCGCTGTATATCAAAAAGCATCTGGAGTTTATCGATTCGGAGGAGTATCAGGATATCCGTGATGAAGGCTCCAACATGGCAGCCTTCATGTCGGAAGCCTATGAGGAATCCGGGCCGTTCTACGTCAACGAATTCTGGAGCATCGGCTCCGGCCTGGGACTGATCCTGGGAGACGGCGATATGGAGAAGGGCCGGGAGGTCGCGGAACAGTATTTCCTGAAATCAAAGTATGACGTTCTGATCACCGGGATGATGAGCAGCACCGCGGCTAAGGAAGCGTTCGCTCATTCGGAAGCGGAAGGAAAGCTCAGCGTATGGGTCCATCTGGCGGAGGCACTGAAAGATCTGCTGGAGTATCCGGAAAGCGCGCTGGGAAATATCAGCGAAGCGGAGCTGGGAGAGATCCGGATCCTTCTGGAGGCGATCGATGAGTTCTTAGGAAAGTGCGAGGATGGCAAAGGATTTTATGACGATGCCATCGGGAGCATCCGCTCTGAGATGCAGGAGATCAATCAGACTTTCCCGGGCCTTGCGGATAAGATCAAATCAAAACTGACGCTCGCGAAAAATGTCCTGAATTTTCTGGACGTGGCCGGGATGACCGCCCTCGAGGTCATGGACGCGTACGCGGCCTATAACGGATTCCTTCAGGCCAGCAGTCTCTGGAGCTCCTCCTGGAGAAAGATCCAGAAAAATGCCGAAGAGTCTGAAGAAGCGGAGGGCAGGGAGATCGCGGATTCCATCCGAAGGATCCTGAAACGGGTGGAGGACATGCGTGAAAGCAGAGCCCGGTTCCTTGCGGAACAGGTAGTGATGAAGGGCGGCGCCAATGTGCTGACGGCCGGGCTGGAAGCGGCATATGACGGATTAACAGATTATCTTGCGCTGGGATGGCCGTATCTGAAGCTGTATCTGGCCAGTGCTGCCGCAGGCATAAAGCTTGGGAATCTGGTGACCGGTATGGATGAGATCGCGTACCGGGGGAATCTCCTTTACCTGCACGGACAGATCGCGCAATATGTCCGGCAGCCCATGCTGGACGCGGAGAAAGATTTTCTGGAGGATCCGGATTTTGACACGGCGACGGTCTTCGACCAGGCATTTCATCTGTATAAGGAAATGCAGCTTGAGGCCGCGGATCTGGGCATCAGCTATTTCCAGGCATATACCACGGGGATCATGGATGATATCCTGATCCATACGGCAGATGAAGCCATCGCCCAGGCAAATATCATTCTCGCGAAAAAAGCGGACTGGCAGCAGCTGGAGTGCCACGAGTTCTCTTATGACGCGCTGAACAACGGCGGGAATGTGGTGAAGTATCTGGGCAGGACTTATTACTGGGCTTTTGGACCGGATGCTTTTGCCGCGGACGGCTACGGCGGCTCCTTCTTTCAGAACGGGACGGCGGTGAACCAGCTGACCCGGTGCCTGGAGGACGGCACGCAGACCGTTCTGTATGCGGATACGGCGAGAGGCCCCATTTATGTCTGTGGCGAATATATCCTGTATCCGAAAAACACATGGGATCTGGGCTGCATCCGGCTGGACGGACAGGATCCGAGAGAACGGAAAGGCTTCTGGATCTTAGCCTCGGATTGCCGGCGGGGCCTTGTGATCGGGACAGATATTGAAGACGGACATAAGCTGAAGGCACTGAGGCCCGCAGAGACTCTGGACGACAGCAGAAGCACCGTACTCGCCGGTGAAGACGCAATGTTTATTGCATATGATGATGGATGGGTGTACTATGTAGATGCAGCCGGAAACCAGGCAGACATTTACCGGGTATCGCCGCTTGGCCGGACAGGTGACGCTTCCGGCAGCGCGGAACATCTGGGTACGGTATTTCTTCCGGAAACGGATGACCCTGAGTTCTATTATCCGGGAATCGGCACTGTCCAGCGGCTGGACAATTGTCTGTACATGAACTTCGGATATACCAGCGGCAACGGCCTGTTCTTCTCCGGAGGCGTGATCAGCCGCATCCGGCTGGACACAAAGCCGGAACTGGAAACCGTTACTGATTTTGCTTCAGAAGGCCTGATCAACGCGCGCGAGGAGATCTATGCGTATTCGGATCCGGAAACCGGAGAGGATATGGTCCTGTTTTTCCCGGGCGAACCGGTGTCCCGGCATGACTACTGGTATAATTCCAGAGCGAACCGGGGAAATCTCGTCACAGAAGCCGGTTCCTTCACGGCAGCAGCCAGCGATCTGCCCCTCGCGGCGCTTCATGGCGCTGTGATCCGGGACGGCTGCGTCTACACCTATTTGCGGACAGACGGGACAGTGACAGAAGTTCTTTCCAGAGAAGAAGCGGCGGAAAAGGGATATGCCTTCTCCGACCCCATTGACGGCTGGTACGCCTTTGTGACTTCCATGGACGTGGTGGGAGATGAAGTCTGGTACGTCATCTCAAGGCTGAAGGAAGGCACTATGTATATGAGAGGCGAGAAGGAAGTCCTGCGGGATCCCTTCTGCCTGTACCGGAAAAACATGGTGACAGGAGAAGTACAGTGCATGAACACGTACTAAGGCCCGGGGAGACGGATTCGAAGGCGGTGTGATGAGATGACCTCAGATACAAAGATTCTTCATGATAAGGATATCCGTGAACCGCTGTTTGAATTTCTGGAGGAGACCTATGGAAAGATACGGATCCTGGAGGAAAAGCGGAGCGGACGTGCTGTGGCGGACGTGGTCATGATCACGCCGGGGCTTCTTTACGGGATCGAGATCAAAAGCGACGCGGATACATACACGCGGCTGGATAAGCAGGTAAAGAATTATAACTGGTACTTTGACAGGAACATCATTGTAGCAGGCAGTTCCCACGCCCATCACGTCAGCGAGCACGTGCCCGCCTGGTGGGGGATCATTACCGTGGAACCGGACGGGGAAGGCAGACCGGATTTCTATATCCTGCGCCGGCCCGGAGAGAACCCCCGGGTCAATGATAAAAGGAAGATCTCCATCCTCTGGAGGCCGGAGCTTTCTCATCTTCTTGAAATCAACCACCTGCCGGGATACCGGGAAAAGAGCAAAGCCTTTGTCCAGGAAAAGCTTCTGGAAAAGGTGGCGCCGGAGACCCTGTGGCCTCAGGTCTGTGAAGAACTGTTTGAACGGGATTATACGACGATCGCGGATGAGATCGCGGCGTACAGGAGGAAAAAGTGAGCAGATACAGCACAGAAGAAAGCCGGAGAGTACTGGCGCGGCAGATCGCGAGGGAAGCCATGGTACTTCTGAAAAATGAAGACCGGGTCCTGCCGCTCCCGGAGGGCAGAACCATCGCCCTTTTCGGAAGGACACAGCTTCAGACCATCATCGGGGGCAGCGGCTCCGGAGCGAGCCACAGCAAAGGAACGCTGGAGATCCGGGAAGAACTGCCGAAGGCGGGTCTGATCTTAGCAAAGGCGGCAGAGAAGTTCTATCAGGAGCTGGCGGAAAAAGAGACGCAGGCATCTGCTCCCGGCGGGCCGGAAAACGATGATGACGGCGGCAGTTTCTGGCAGCGGATGGAGGGCCTGGTGGCCAGCGGCCTGATCTACGAACTGTTCGGGAAATATACGGCGGCAGTGCCGGAGGAGATCCCGGGACCTGAGGTTTTCCATGCGGCCCGGGAGGAAACGGATACAGCGGTATTTCTGCTGGGCAGAGCAACGGGCGGCGAGGAATGCGACCGGCGGGTAGAGGATGACTATCTTCTGACCGGGTCGGAACAGCAGCTGCTGACGGAGATCTGTAAGTGTTTTCCCAAGGTTATTGTGGTACTGAATGTAAACGGTATGATCGATCTGCCGGCCTTTGATGCCTGGCCGGAAGTGAAGGCTATTCTTTTTATGGGAACTGCCGGAGAACAGGCGGCAGGTGCACTGGCGGACATTCTCACCGGCAAGGTATCACCCTCAGGGAAACTGAACCAGACCGCAGCGCTGTCCTATGAGGACTATCCTTCGGCCGGCCATTTCTCATACAATAAAGATCTTCCGCGGAGCATCCGGACCTATGAGGATTACGGCCTTTCTCCGGAACAGAACGGCAGCTCTGGATTTCAAATGAGCCCTGTGACCGTCTATCAGGAAGACATCTACATGGGCTACCGCTACTTTGACAGTTTCCGGAAGCCGGTGGCCTATCCCTTCGGATCCGGATCCGGCTACGCGGAGTTTGCTGTGGCTCCGGTCCATACGGAAATTACAGATGGCGCGTTCCGCGCGGATGTTTTAGTAAAGAACATTTCCAATGAATATACCGGAAAAGAAGTAGCGCAGCTTTATGTGCACGCGCCTTTTGGCAGACTGAAGCAGCCGGAGAAAGAGCTGCGCGCCTTTGCCAAGACGCCGGAGCTGGCGCCGGGAGAGGCATGCCATGTTACACTTGCCTTTTCCCTGACAGAACTGGCATCTTTCTCGGAAGAGGACAGTGCGTATATTGCTGAAGCCGGGAAGTACACGGTACTTCTTGGAAACAGTTCCCGGAACGTTTCCCCCTGCGCAGTGATCGAACTGCCGGAAACCGTAGTGACACGAAGAGTGACTGCGGACATCGGCATTCGTCCGGAGAATAAAGAGAAGATCCGGCTGCTGGAACCGGAAGAAGAGATCCTGTATCCGGAATCCGCGGGGGAGGCTGCGATGCTCCGTCAGGGGACAGATGCGGACGGATACGTGAACCGGACATTCCGGGTGACAAAGGATGATTTTATTGTTGAACAGTTTGTGTCCAGGACCTATGATTTTTTCGCGGATCCGCAGCGGTCCGTTCTGGAAGACGTCCGGGCCGGACGCGTCTCCATGGAAGCTTTTGTAAACCAGCTGTCTGTCCGGGAGCTGGCAGTGCTTCTGAATGGCTATGGCCCGGGACTGCCCTTCGGCGGTGTCGCTGCCAGGGACAAGACCCCTACCATCAACGATGAAGAAGGAAACCCCATCGGCACGACCACGCGGCCGGAACTGGGCTTCGGCTATGTGAATCCTGCCATTCCCCGGTATGGCATTACCTCTGCTTACTATAAGGACGGTCCTGCGTCCGTAGGAAAAACAGCCTGGCCCACCGGTATGATGCTGGCCTGCACATTTAATCCGGAACTTGCCTATGAAATGGGAGCCGCCTGCGGCGAGGAAGCCGAGGAGCTGGGGGTGGACAGCTGGCTCACGCCCGGCATGAACCTGGTACGGAATCCTGTCGAAGGCCGGGCATTCGAGTATTATGGCGAGGACCCCTTCCTTTCCGGAACCATGGGGACGGAAGTAACCAGGGGCGCCATGGAAAATCATGCGGTGACCACCTGTCCGAAGCATTTCGCGCTGAATGAGCAGGAAACCTACCGCCGGGGCAGCGAGAAGAAACAGATCGACGCGGTAGATTCCATTGCCAGTGCCCGCGCGATCCGGGAGCTGTACCTGAAACCCTTTGAAATGGTGATCACAAAGTCCCGTCCAAGGACCATTATGAGTTCCTTCAATAAAATCAACGGAACATTTTCCGCAGGTAATCGTGTGCTCCTGACGGAGATCCTCCGGGGCGAGTGGGGCTTTGACGGTGCAGTTGTGACAGACTGGGGCGATATGGACCAGGTAGTGGACGGCGCGGATGCGGTTCACGCCGGTAATGATGTGATCATGCCCGGCGGCCCGCCGGTCATCCGGCAGATGCTGAAAGGATATGAGGAAGGACGTGTAACGAAAGAAGAAATGCGGATCGCAGCGTCGCATCTTCTGCACCATCTGCTGCATTGTAAGGATCACAATTGACATTGGCATGATGTAAGAAAGGAGCGGAACAGAGAACGGCATGAGATACATATGTCAAATTTGCGGCTACATCTATGATGACGCAAAACAAAAAGTGCCCTTCGCGGAATTGCCGGATGACTGGAGATGCCCGTTGTGCGGCGCCGCGAAATCGGATTTCAGGCAGGAAGGCGCAGACCCCGGGGCAGCGGCACCGGAAGCCGCAGCAGCGGATATGGAAGCGGAACCGGATAA
>CADCQD010000126.1 GCA_902803485.1 uncultured Eubacteriales bacterium
ATATCCGCGCGGAGGGAGGATCTCAGGAGAGTAACGAAAAGGACAGCGGATGGTTCGGGAGCGGCGGGTCTTCCCAAAGCGCCGGTGCCTCCGGTGCAGCGGAAGACCCGGACCGGGGCGCGGGCCTGAAGGCAAAGGATTATATCGGGATCGACGGCGGCGAGATCATTGTGACCAGCGGTGAAGACGGACTTCATTCGGAGGGCGTGATCTATATCTCCGGCGGACAGATCGAAGTGACTGCCGAAGATGACGGTGTGCACGCGGACGGACAGCTGTATCTTCTGGGAGGCGCATTGACGGTCCTGGATTCAGAAGAAGGCTGCGAGGCGGAACGGATCGTGATCCGCGGCGGCACGCATATGGTACGCGCAATGGATGACGGACTGAATGCCGCGGCACAGACAGAAGGACGGAATGTGTCAATTACAGTTTCCGGCGGCGAGATCGTGCTGGACGCGGTGGGCGACGCGCTGGATTCGAATGGGGACCTGGAGCTTTCCGGAGGAACGCTCCTGATCAACGGTCCCGGCGATGAGGACTGCCTGGTGCTGGACGTGCAGGACGGAAATGAACTGAAGGTGAACGGCGCCTCGATCCTCTGCATTGGTGATCCGGGACTGCCGGATGAGGACGTCGCCGGATATCATCAGCGGTGGATCCGGTTCCGTACTGAAGACGGGAAGCAGGGAGACCAGATCCGGATCGCGGATCCGGAGGGCAGGATCCTGCTGTCCATGACCGCGGCCAGGGAGTACAGGGAACTTACGGCGACCTGCCCTGAATTTCAGGAAGAAGGGTCGTACAGCATAAACATCAACGGAAATATCAAAGGCCGCGTGAAGGTGCCGAAGGTGATTCTGTCAGGGGAGTGATCGGGAAAATGGATGAACGCTGGATAGAAAGGATCAAAAAAGCAGATTTTGAAATGTGGAGCAGGGAGCTGGGTATCAGCTCCCTTTCAGCACGCCTCATGCGAAACCGCGACGTCGAAACTCTGGAAGAAGCGCGGATGTACCTGTATGGTTCACTGGACGACCTGGCGGATCCCCTGCGGATGAAGGATATGGAAAAGGGAGCAGGCCTTTTGCGGGAAACCATTCTGAATGGCGCGATGATCGCGATCGCCAGTGATTTTGACGATGACGGGATCTTCGCGGGAGAGATCCTTTATGAAGCGATCCAAAGGGCAGGAGGACGCGCGAAACTGTATACGCCGGACCGGGTCCGCGAAGGCTACGGGATCAATACACGGATCATCGATGAGGCCAAAGCGGACGGCTGCGGGCTGATCCTGACCTGCGACAACGGGATCGCGGCCCTGGACGAGGCGGTCTACGCCCGGTCGCAGGGGCTCAGGATGATCGTTACGGACCATCATGACGTACAGTTTACAGAAGACGCGGAGGGAAACAGGACCTGGCTGCTCCCGGAAGCGGACGCCCTGATCGATCCGAAACAGGCGGACTGCGGTTATCCCTTTAAAGAGCTGTGCGGCGCGGGGGTCGCGTTCCGGCTGGTATCCGTTTTATATGAGCTTTCCGGTATTCCGAAGGAAGAACTGGAAGACCTTCTGGAGTACGTTGCCATTGCTACGGTGGCGGACGTGGTGCCTCTTCAGGGAGAGAACCGGATCCTGGTAAAGGCAGGCCTCAGCCGCCTCAGAAAGACGAAAAAACCGGGCCTTCTGGCGCTGATGAATGCCTGCGGCATCGAGCCGGGACAGGTGGATTCCTACCATATCGGTTTTATCATCGGCCCCTGCTTTAATGCCGCGGGAAGGCTGACCGGCGTTCAGCCGGCATTTGACCTTCTGCACGCGCCGGATATCCTGGCGGCTGCGCCTTACGCGGAACGCCTCCGGGAACTGAATGACAGACGGAAGCAGATGACGGAAGACGGCCTGAAGCTGGCGGAGGAGTACCTTGAAAAGCGGGGAGTCCCGGACCGTGTGCTTCTGGTGGAACTTAAGGATACGCATGAAAGCGTGGTGGGCATCATTGCCGGAAAGCTGAAGGAAAAATACAACCGGCCGGTATTCGTATTTACGCATACCGCGGAAGGCCTGAAGGGTTCCGGAAGGTCGATCCCGGAATATCATATGCTGGGCGGCCTGATGCCGCATAAAGCAATGATGAAGCGTATGGGAGGG
The DNA here is from genome assembly GCA_902803485.1 of uncultured Eubacteriales bacterium. GTDB lineage: Bacteria > Bacillota > Clostridia > Lachnospirales > Lachnospiraceae > UBA1267. Next base: position 2,153 of record CADCQD010000126.1, read on the forward strand.
CACGCGATGGCTGCCGGCCTGACCATCGAAGAGGAGATGCTGGAGCCGCTCAGGACGGTTCTGAATGAAAACTGCGGGCTGACGGATCAGGACCTGATCCCCAAACGGTGGATCGACGCCCGGGTGCCGATGAACGCGCTTTCGGAACGGATGATCCGGGAACTGGAGGTCATCGGGCCCTTCGGAACCGCGAACGTGAAGCCGGTATTCGCGATGACGCATTTCCGGATACATCAGATGAGGATCATCGGCAAAAACAGGAATACCCTGAAGCTGATCGTTTCGGACGCTTCCGGCGTGCAGCGGGACGCCCTGTTTTTCAATGACGCGGAGGGTATGCTCCGGTGGTTCCGGGAGACCTACGGCAGCGTGGAAACACAGAAAGCGCTCCAGGGGCTTCCGAACAGCCTGGACCCTGCCTTCTGTTATTACCCTTCCGTCAATGAATATATGGGACGAAAGAGTATACAGATCGTGATACAGGCATATTGCAGGATCAGAGAAAAAAGTGTATAATAAACCAATAGTTTTATCCATGGGTGACGGATCGGAAAGGAGGATGCGATGGCAGAATTGCATATCAGCAGCGAACAAGTAAATAAGACCATTATACCGGAAGCGAAACTGCCAGTACATCCGGAGTTCGTTCCCCCGGATGAGCTGTTTTCACAGCTCCTGGATGAGATCAGGAAGTACCATCCTTCGGATGACCTGAGCGGGATCAGGGACGCGTACAATGTGGCGAAAAACGCCCATGAGGGACAGCTGCGCCGTTCCGGCGAACCTTACATCGTCCATCCGGTCAACGTAGCGCTGATCCTGGCAGAACTGGAACTGGATAAAGAAACCATCCAGGCCGGACTTCTCCATGACGTGCTGGAGGATACCGGTGTAAGCTATATGGCGCTGGAGCAGGAGTTCGGCAGCGAGGTGGCTTCCCTGGTGGAAGGCGTCACGAAGCTGACGCACATCGACTGGGGCATGAGCAAAGAGGATATCCAGGCGGAGAATCTCCGGAAAATGTTTATCGCTATGGCGAAGGATATCCGCGTGATCCTGGTAAAGCTGGCGGACCGCCTGCATAATATGCGGACGAATCAGTACTGGTCGGAACCCAAGCAGCAGGAGAAGGCGAAGGAAACGATGGAGATCTTCTCTCCCATCGCGTCCCGTCTCGGTATTTCAAAGCTGAAGGTAGAACTGGATGACCGGTCTCTGGCAGTGCTGCATCCGGAGGTCTTCCGGGAGCTGACAGAAAAGCTGAGCCTCAGCGAAGAGCAGCGCAGCGAGTTTATCGCGGAACGGAAGGAAGAGATCGCGGAACGCCTTCAGGAGGACGACGTCCGGGCGGAGATCAGCGGCCGCGCGAAGCATCTGTTCAGCATTTACAGAAAAATGGTCAAGCAGAACAAATCGCTTGACGAGATCTACGATATATTCGCGATCCGGATCCTGGTGGACAACGTCCGGGACTGCTATGCCGCGCTCGGCATCGTCCATGACATGTACAAGCCGATCCCGGGCCGCTTTAAGGATTATATCGCCATGCCGAAGCCGAACATGTACCAGTCGCTTCATACCACGGTCATCGGCACCAGCGGCATGCCCTTCGAGATCCAGATCCGGACCTTTGAAATGCACCGGACGGCGGAATACGGCATCGCCGCGCACTGGAAGTATAAAGAGCAGGGTTCTGTAGCTGCCGGCGTCAATGATGAAGAAGCGAAGCTGGCATGGCTCCGTTCCATTATGGACTGGCAGACCAGCGACAGCCGGGAGTTCCTGAACCTTCTGAAGGACGATCTGAACCTGTTCTCCGGGTCTGTGTATGCCTTTACGCCGAAGGGCGAAGTAAAGACGCTGCCCGCGGGATCCAACACCGTCGACTTTGCCTATGCCATCCATTCCGCGGTCGGAAACCGGATGGTAGGCGCGAAAGTCAACGGAAACCTGGTGCCCATTGAATATGTGATCCAGAACGGCGACCGCGTGGAGATCATGACCTCCCAGAACTCCCGGGGACCGAGCCGGGACTGGCTGAAGATCGTGAAGAGCTCCCAGGCGAAGAGCAAGATCAACCAGTGGTTCAAAGCCCAGAACCGGGAGGACAATATTGCCCGGGGACGTGAAGCCATTCTCTCTTACTGCCGGTCGAAGGGCATTAAGCAGGAAGACGTCCTGAAACCCAAGTACATCGAAGAATGCCTGAAAAAGTATCATTATCCGGATTGGGAAGGCGTGCTGGCATCTGTAGGCCACGGCGGCTTAAAGGAAGGCCAGGTCGTCAACCGGCTGCTGGAGGAACTGCGGAAGGAGAACCAGGCGGCCCTCACGGATGAAGACATTCTCCGGAATATTGAAGAAAGCAGCAAGATCCGCGTACGCACCGTGAAGGATGACCGGGGGATCCTGGTCCGCGGCCTTCATGATCTGTCTGTGCGCTTCTCCCATTGCTGCAGCCCGGTGCCCGGGGATGAGATCATCGGCTATATCACCAGAGGCCGCGGGATCTCCATTCACCGGACGGACTGCCCGAATATCCTTGCGCTTCCGGATAATGAAAAGGTCCGGCTGATCCCCGCGGACTGGTCGGAGGCGGTGGAAAAGGGCAGCGGCGGGAAATATGAGACCCATATCCAGATCTACTGCAATAACAGGATCGGCATGTTCGCGGATATCACGCGGATCATGACCGAAAGCAACATCGACATTCAGGCGGCCTCCTCCCGGGTCAGCAAAGCCGGGACCGCGACCATTCATATGGGATTTGAGGTGGCCAGCATAGAGGAAGTGAATCAGCTGATCGCGAAGCTCAGGATGATCCCGGGTGTGATGGACATCGAGCGGACCGCGGGCTGATGGAGAAACGTATGAAACTGTCCATGAACCTTCCGGTTTTTGAATATGACGTCCGGGGTCTCCTGATGGCTTTTTATCCCGGAGAGGAGATCACGACCGGCGAAGACGCGGCCGGGAAGGGTATATCTGTCCTGTACGGCACGGGAGATCCCGTGCCGTGCAGGATTTCTTTTTTCTCTCCCGGAGGAAGAGAGGACGCGGAGGTCCTTTTGGATCTCGCGGACCGGTCCAGGGCAAAAACGGACCTGAAGAGAGTCCTGTACGGGATCCTTTCCCGGGATACCGGGAAGCAGCTGCCCTGGGGGACCCTGACAGGGATCCGGCCTACCAAGATCCCCATGGCCATGCTCCGGGAAGGAAAAACGGATCCTGAGATCCTTGCCCATATGGAGGAGACGCTGCTGGTGTCGCCTGAAAAGGCGGAACTGGCGCTGCAGATCGCGAAAAGGGAGCTTCAGCTGCTGGACCGGATCGATTATGAAGACGGCATCAGCCTGTACATCGGCATTCCTTTCTGCCCCACCACCTGCCTGTACTGCTCCTTTACTTCTTATCCGATCAGCCGCTACGAAGCGCTGCTTCCGGAGTATCTTTCGGCTTTGAAAAAAGAGATCCGCTGGGCAGGTTCCCGTTTCCGCGGGAAAAAGCTGAATACCATTTATTTCGGCGGCGGCACTCCTACCACGCTTCCCGCGCCTCTGATGGACGAACTGCTGCGCGAGGTGGAGGACACCTTTGATCTGACAGGCCTTCTGGAGTGGACGGTGGAAGCCGGGCGTCCGGACAGCGTTACGGAAGAAAAATTCCGGGTGCTCCGGGATCATCCGGTCAGCCGCATCTCCATCAATCCCCAGACCATGCATCAGCGGACGCTGGATCTGATCGGAAGGCGGCATACCGTGGAGGACGTAAAGCGCGCCTACGCGGAGGCCCGGAGCCTGGGCTTTGACAATATCAACATGGACCTGATCCTGGGACTTCCCGGGGAAGGCGCAAAGGACGTGGAGGATACGATGCGGGAGATCGTCCGGCTGGCTCCTGATAATGTGACCGTGCACTCGCTTGCGGTGAAACGCGCAGCCCGTCTGAACATCATGAAAGACGCGTATCAGGGATACACCATGGACACGACGGATGACGTCATGCGGATGTGCGCGTCGTATCTGCGGGAGATCAACGAGGCTCCCTATTATCTTTACCGGCAGAAAAACATGGCGGGAAACCTGGAGAATACAGGTTTTGCCCGTCCCGGCACGGAAGGATTCTACAACATCCTGATCATGGAAGAGGTGCAGACCATCGTGGCTTTAGGCGCAGGCGCCACGACGAAACGTGTACAGGGAGATCTGATCACGCGGGCGGAAAATGTAAAGAACGTGGATATCTATATACAGAATATCGATGAGATGCTGAGAAGGAAGGAACAGCTGTTTTCCTGAACCGGACAGAAAACTCGAAACGGCCGGGTGCTCAAGCCGGCCGTTTCTAAAAGAAAAGGGAGTCTGAATAAGTCAGACATGGGTATGAAAAATTCAAGCGACAGGGATTTGCTTGAAGTACTCTGTTCGAGTACATGTTTATCTTATCCGGGAACTGTGTTTATTCTGTGAAGACTTTAATAACATTTTGTGTAGACGGGGTGAATGGTTCGTGGCCCCGGTAATGAGACCAGAAAGGAGAAGCATATGGCAGGATCAGGCGGCGGGCATTCCATGGGCGGACACAGCTCCGGCGGACACTCCATGGGCGGACACGGCGGATTCGGAGGCTCCGGAGGACGGGGCGGATTCGGAGGCCGGGGCGGTTTCGGAGGATCCGGCGGCTTTGGCGGCAGCTCCCGCGGAGGCGGAGGTTTTGGCTTATGGCCGCTGCTGTTCCTTATGGGAGGCAGGCGGGGCAGGCGCTACGGACGAAGCGGAAACGGCGGCTGCGGCTGCCTTACGGGACTTATTGTCCTGATCGTCCTGTTTGTTTTGTTCTCTTCCATGTCTGACTGTAACTGTTCCTGCGGCAGGAAGGGAGATCCAGGCACGGTGACAGAGTATCAGTCGGAACGGGTGCGGGAAAAGCTGGACAGCGGAAATGCCTTTATCAATGACTGCATCATTGACGAGCCGGGCTGGATCCGGAATGTATCCGGCACGGCATCGGATCTTCAGAAGTTCTGGAAGCAGACCGGCGTGCAGCCGTATATTTATCTTCGTTCCTATGACAGTACGCTGAAAGCGGGAGACGAAATGGTGGACTGGGCGGAGGATTATTATGACACAGCCTTTGACCGGGACGACATTTTCCTTCTGGTCTGGTTTGCCGGCCGCAGCATCGATGGTTCGGATGATTATGTGACTTATGTAAACGGAGAGGATACTTCCTCTGTGATGGACGCGGAGGCCGTAGAGATCTTCTGGAATTATCTGGACCGGTATTACGGGGAGTCGGATGATCTCGGGAAGGTGCTGGTAAATACCTTTACGAAGACCGGAGAGTCCATCATGGCCGGCGCGGAAAAGAAGAGCAGCGGCTGGTTCAGCACGGCATGGAAGCTGGCGCTGGCAGCGTTCGCGGCGACTGCGGTCGCTTTGTACGCTTATTCGGTCATACAGAAAAAGAACCCGAAAAACAGTGCCGGAGACATCATCGATTCAGAAGCGGTAGAGGTGGAAGACCCGTACGCTGAGCAACTGGAAAAGGAAGCATACAAAACGCCTTCCGGAGATGATCCGTGGCAGTTTGACACGGACGGACAGACGGATAAGAAGGAGGATGAAAATTAATGAGGATCACATTTTTCGGATCCAGCCACGGCGTGCCGGAACCGAACCGGAAGTGTTCCTGCGCAATGGTGGAAGCAGGGGGAAGGAAGTATCTCATCGACGCAGGGACAGACCCTGTAGATGAACTTGTGAAACGAGGGATCGGGATAAGCGAGATCCGGGCGGTGTTCATCACACATCTCCACGGAGACCATACCGACGGCCTGGTGCATTTCCTGGATCTTCTGAGCTGGTATTATAAGGAGGCGTCTCCGGCGTTCTATGTGCCTAAGACGGAACTGAAGGATGCGGTGAAGCCCTGGCTTTCGATCCAGGGCGTAGAGCTCCGCGAGGACCTGGAGTTTTCCGGGATCCGGGAAGGCCTGTTTTATGATGACGGCGTACTGCGGGTGACGGCGTTCCGTACCGGGCATATCGACGTATCCTACGCGTTTATGCTGGAAGCGGAAGGCAGAAAAGTGCTTTTTACCGGAGATATGAAACATGTGACAGGTCCGGTAGATGATTACGCCAGGTACGCGGAAACTGCTGATTTTGACCTTGCGGTGGCGGAGTGCGCGCACTTTGACGCGATGCTGTATGAGGCGCCGCTTCGTAAAAATCCGCCGAAGCTCTTCTGCTTCAACCATTATTCACCGCGGTATGAGGAGAGCTGCCTGCATCTCAGGGAAAGCGTAAAGGATGTGGTCCCGGTCCTGATGGCGAACGACGGGCTTGTGATCGATCTGTAAAAGCTTCAGGGGAAGTCCGGTCAGTCCGCGCTTCCCCTTTCTTTCGATTCCTGTACGATCTTCTTCCATGAGTACAGGAAATAAACGATGAACAGCAGCGCGATCACGATCCAGCTTAAAGGGAACGCCAGGGCAATGGTGGTAAGCTCCGGCCGGAGCGGCACCGCGGCGTAGATCCATACGATCCGGAACAGACAGATGCCGGTGAAGGTCACAAGCGCGGAGATGATCACCCGGCCCATGCCCCGGAGGGCGCCGGACAGGATATTCGCGCAGGAATAAAAGATGTAGAAGGGTGTGACCGCCATCAGGATCACGCAGCCGATCTCAATGACTGCGGGATCCGTCGTGAATATCCCGAATAACGGCTTTTTAAACAGTACAAGAAGCACCGAAAGCAGCACGGCGGCGGAGCATTCCGCGCCAAGCGTGAACGCGGTGCCTTTTTTTACGCGCCCGATATTTCCCGCGCCGTAGTTCTGTCCTGCGAAGGTGGTAATGGAGACGCCGAAGGCGCCGCTGATGAGCCAGTAGACAGCATCCAGCTTGCAGTAGGTGGTATAGGCGGCGATGGTATTCGTCCCGAACTGGTTAATGGCAGTCTGGATAATGACGTTGGTAACGCCGTACATGGCGCTCTGCAGGCTGCCGGGAAGTACGATCCTGAGCTGTGCCTTCATGACGTCGGCATACGCGCGGATCTTCCGGAGCCGGAGGGCATACGCGGGATCCAGCCGCATCAGGTTCAGCGATACCAGGACCGCGCTGATGCACTGCGCAAGAACGGTCGCGAGGGCAACGCCTGTGATCCCCAGGTGGAAGATGATCACCAGAAGGAGATCCAGCGCGATATTGACTGCGCAGCAGATGATCAGATAATACAGCGGCCTCTTGGAATCTCCGAGCGCCCGGAGGATGCCGGTGCCGATATTGAAAAGAAAACTGACGGGAAGCCCCAGAAGAATGATGTGCACGTAGGTAAGGGAATCCTGCATCAGTTCTTCCGGCGTATCCATGACGCGGAAAAGGCCCGGAACAAAGAGGAAACCGAGGATGGCAAGAAGAAGAGCGCCCAGAAGCGCCAGCGCGTAGCCGTTATGGATATCCTTATGCACCCCCCGATAGTCCCGGGCGCCGTAGTGCTGGGAGACGGTCACGGAGGCGCCGCTGGAAATGCCGCTCAGAAGCCACACCAGGATCGAGGAGATCTGGCCGGCGGATCCGCCCACGGCTGCCAGGGCCTTAGTGCCTACGAACCGGCCGACGATGATGGTATCTGCCGTATTGTAGAGCTGCTGAAACATGGACCCGATAAAGATCGGGACAAAGTAGAGAAGGATGCCTTTCGGAATGTTTCCTGAGGTGATCCGGTTATTCTGGTCCATTGCTTCCTCCGTATTTGAGTGATTCCGGGTTTCGCTGATATTAACAGAATACTCCTTCCGGCCGCTGATTACAAGACTCGGATCCGGTTTCCTTCATAATAATGCAGAAAATATTGTCATCAGCGCCCCGGCCTCCCTGAGAGGGGAGATTTTTGGACAGATATTCGGATACGATCTGGAGTATAAAAAACGAAAACGGATTCTGCATTGCCGGAAGGAGGAGAATATGAATACACAATTCATGAAGGATCACGGATATGCGCGTTATGAGCAGCTGCTTTTATACCGCGACCGGCTGAAACGGGAATGCCGGAGGATATCGGCGTCGTACCTGAGGACCTTCGGAGCGCTTTCGATCCAGGTGTTTCAGGCCAGGATCCGGTGCCTGCGGAAGAAAAAGATGGTGCGGTATATCCGGACCAGCCTGCAGCTGGGACAGGAACCGAATTTGAAGGAGCTGACCCGCGTCCTTACAGTAGAGATGGAAGCATATGAGAAGGAACTGGAGCGGATGAAAGCGGAATACGCGTCCAGCCTGGCTTATGAAGACGGGGATCCGGAGGATCTGATCCTGAGCCCCGCGAACAGCCTTCCGGTATCGGATTCCGACACCGGAAGCCCCAGTCCCCGGGAGCTTGCGTATCATACGCAGATCCTGGAGATGGAGATCCGCCGCATCGTGACTTCGGAGCCGTACACATACCGGGATCTGCTGAACGATCCTCCGCGTATGGAAAAGAAACAGGCGGAACTGAGGAAGGAACTGGTATCCTTAAGCGTATATCTGGCCGAACTGGACGCACAGCTTGCAGAGCTTGCGGGAGTCTGATATATTATAGTTATCCTGCGCGTTTTGCGGCGCGGGAAAAGCTGGAAGTATGGAGGCTCCTATGAAGAAATGTCTGGCCGCGGATCTGGGCGGGACCAAGATCCTGGTCGCGGAGGTATGGGAGGACGGGACCATCGCGCATCTGACGCGCACGCCGTCATCCGATGGACCGAAGCGGGACCGTATCCTGCAGGTGATCCGGGCTGTCCGCGCATATGAAGAAACCTGGGGGTATACAGACGGCGTACGGCCGGAGATCCTGGGGATCGGGATCAATGACGTGGCGGATCCCCGGGGAACGATGTTCCTCGGCCATGATCCTGAGGATCCGGTCTTGTCCGTCGCGCCGCTGGTCCGGGAAGAACTGGGACTGGACTGCCGGATCGACAATGACGTCAAATGCACCGTGACCGCGGAGCGTGTATTCGGCGCGGGCAGGGGGACCCGGGACCTTCTGTATCTGAATATCGGGACCGGGCTTGCTGCCGGCATCATTTCGAACGGAAAGGTCGTCCGCGGATCGGACGGATTTGCGGGAGAGGTCGGGTTCATGGATTTCATGGACGGCTGCGGCCCTCACGCGGAGCTGCAGGCGTCCGGTATGGGGATCCGGTACCAGGCGGAAGCGCTGAAGGACCGGTATCCGGATTCCGTACTGTTCCGTAACGGACCTATAAGCGGGGAAACGCTTTTCGAAGCCGTACGCGGACAGGACCCGCTGGCCCTTGTGATCCGCGCGCGGCTCGTAAAAAGCGCCGCGCTTCTGATCTCAAATCTTACCTGCGTGCTTTCTCCGGAGATGGTCGTTTTGGGCGGCGGGCTGCTGACCGATCCTGCCATATTGCCGGATATCCGGGCGCAGGTGCTGCCAAAAGCGCTCCGGCATCTGGAAAAAGGGATCGTGCTTACGGAGCTGGATCCTGCGTACGCGGGACTTATGGGCGCGGCCGCCATCGGGCTCGGATACGGAGACTGACAGGGATACGCGAACCGCTGATTTCCGGATACGGAGACTGGCCGGGATACGCGAGCCGCTGATTTCCGGATACGGTGGCTGACCGGGATGTGTAATCTGCTGATTTTGACTTGGAGGTATGATGAAAATGGTGACGTTACTGGACTGCATCAGGCGGATCCCGTCTGTGATCGAAAATATTCTGGATCAGCAGGAGGAAGCCTTCCGGGATTTTGACAAATATATTGAAGATAAAGCGGAGCAGATGGACGAACTGGTGCTGATCGGTTCCGGAACATCCAATACTTCGTCCCTGACTGCGCGGCCTTTGATGGAGAAGGCTTCCGGCCTCCGGGTCCGGGCGGTCTATCCGAATGAGGCGGCAGCGGAGGACGCGGTGATGAACCGCCGCGCGCTGTATGTATTTGTTTCCCAGACAGGCACATCGAAAGTGGTCCGCCAGGTCATGGACCGGCTGAATGAGGAAGGTTTCTGGACAGCGGCGCTTACGGAATCTCCCGGGACGCCCATCGGCCGGGCGGCGGTCTGCCACGTGCCGATGGATCTGGGTCCGGAGGAATATCCGATGCGGACCATCGGCTACACGGGAAGCGCGCTGGATCTGATGCTTCTTGCCATGCACGTCGGCCGCTGCAGGGGACATCTGGCGAAGGAGCAGTACGACCGGCTCCTGTCAGACGCCCGGAAGGTGCCGGCATGCCATCAGGAAGCAGCCGCCCGCGCGGAAGCGTGGATCAAAGCCCGGGAACAGCAGATCCTGGGATCCCGCTGCGTGATCTTTACGGGAGCCGGCGCGCTTTACGGCGTGGCGCAGGAGGCTTCCGTGAAATTCTGGGAGGTGCCGTACCTGGCTTCCTTCGGTTATGAACTGGAGGAAGGACTGCACGGGCCCAACTATGGCTACAGCAGCGAACATTGCGTCATCGTTCTGAATGACGGCCGTCATGAACTGGAAAAGGCTCTGGCCCTGACCCGCTATACGAAAGAAGTGTTTCGAAACGGACTGCTGATCGGTCCTGTGACGGTATCTGAGGATGACCTTCAGATCCCGCTACCCGGGAATGATTTTGACTGCCTCGTTTTATCCGGCACGGTCCAGGTGGCCGCGTATTTCCTGGCGGAGGACCAGGGGATCGACACGACCGTTCCGCATGACCATACCGTCATGAACCGTTATTTCATGACGCATTCCATATGACGGAAAAGAGAACCATTGCCGGGAAGGCGCTTTTCTTCCCGCGCGGGATCTGGTATGATGATATCGGGAGGTCATGACAATGGATCATGTATTTCAGTTTATTCAGGATTATCATATTCACACCATGCTTTCGTCCTGTTCCGCGGATCCGGAACAGACGCCGGAACGGATCCTCCGGTACGCGAAGGACAACGGTCTGAAGGAAGTCTGTATTACGGATCATCTCTGGGACGCGTCCGTACCCGGCGCCAGTGACTGGTACCGGCCCCAGGACATCGCCCATGTTTCCGAAAGCCTGCCGCTTCCGGAGGATCCGGAGGTGAAACTGCATTTCGGATGCGAGACAGACATGGACCGGGAGTTCCGGCTGGGACTTTCAGAAGAGCATTTTGATCAGTTTGAGTTTATCATCGTTCCCACCACCCACCTGCATATGCGGGGCTTTACCATCAGTGAAGAAGACTGGGGAGACCTTTCCCGGAGGCGCGCGCTGGTCGTTGAACGACTGGACCGGCTTCTGGACCGGAAATATCCTTTTCATAAGATGGGACTCGCGCATATGACGTGCACCCTTGCGGCAGGATATGAGAACCAGTGGGAAAACCATATCAGGCTGTTTGCCGGGATCCCGGACGCGGTCTATGAGGATCAGTTCAGAAGGGCGGCGGCTGCCGGCATCGGTATTGAACTGAACGCGCCCATCAACGACTATAATGAATGGGAACGGGAGCAGATCCTCCGCCCCTACAGGATCGCGAAGGACTGCGGATGCAGGTTCTACTTCGGATCTGACGCGCACCACCCCGCGGGTCTTAATGCCGCGCCGGCGGAGCATCAGGGGTGGGTCCGTGAACTGGAACTTACGGAGACGGACCGTTTCCGGCCCTTCGGATAAGGAGGCTGGTATTTATGAACAGAAAACTCAAAGTCAGCGTGAACGCGCCTGTCACGCTTGGGTTTGCCGGCTTGTGCCTGATCGCGACAGTACTTGGGATCGTGAGCGGAGGAAGGATCACCCGGGTGGTATTTATGACCAGCCATACGTCTCTCCTGAACCCGCTGACGTGGCTGAGGTTCTTCACCCATGTGCTGGGGCACAGCGGGTTCAGCCATTTCGTGGGAAATGCCTCGCTGCTTCTGCTCCTGGGACCTCAGATCGAGGAAAAGTACGGCGCGAAGGTGCTGATCGG
>CADCQD010000127.1 GCA_902803485.1 uncultured Eubacteriales bacterium
GATAGTGGGACTTGAACCCACACCCAAATTCATGGATATGAACCTGAATCATACGCGTATGCCAATTCCGCCATATCTGCAGCCTGTATTGTTTGCAATATCGATGCGGAAGATGGGACTTGAACCCACACGACGTATCCGTCACAAGATCCTTAGTCTTGCTCGTCTGCCAGTTCCGACACTTCCGCATATCAAATTGCCAACAGGGGAATACTAACACAACATTCCTGAAATGTCAAGCAAAAGATTAAAAGTTTTTTTCATCCGGCCATGAGGCCTTATATGCAGGTAACAGGATTTGAACCTGCACGGTGAAACCACTGGAACCTAAATCCAGCGCGTCTGCCAATTCCGCCATACCTGCCGACCGCCATGAGGCTTACCAATCACAATATATATGACTGTACCACACATCATACCATAAATACAGAATTTTGCAAGCCTTCTCACAGGAAACGGCGGAGCTTCATGCCCCGCCGTCTGATCTCTTTTTTGAACTGTGATCATTCCCCGTTATCTATATCCTGGACCGCGTTTTCCAAAGCTGACCGGATATCATCATAACGGAATCCTTTTCCTGAAAAATAGCGGAATGCTTTCTGATAAACCGCCGGGTCCGAAAGATCGCGGCCGCCGTACTTCTTCAAAAACAGGCCGCGGATGGTTTCCTGTTCCGAATCCTCTTCATTATTCAGAAGGTCATCCAGGATCTCGCGGGATACGCCTCTTTCCGAAAGCATCATACGGATCTCCGCAAGGCTCCTTCTGCCGTGCTGGTTCCGGAAAAAGATCTCCGCGTACCGGCGGTCATCCAGATAATGATAAGACGATACATAGGATACCGCGTCATCCACGGCAGGATCCGTAAAGCCCACTTCCCGGAGTTTATCCCTCAGCTGCTTTTCCGTTCTGTCCGCGTATTCCAGAATATGAAGCGCTTTCTTTCTGGCTTCCGTATACACCGCCTGATCCGCAGGCTTTTCCTGCGGGCCGTCCCCGGGATCATTCATCATCTTCATCCTCTATGATCTCGATCTCCCTGTCCGCGTCTTTTTTTGAAGCCCTTTTCGCCTTCGGCTTTTCTTCCTCCGGCGCCTGCTGTTCCTCAGAAAGCTCCTCAGTACCGTTCAGGCCGAAATGCGCGCGCACCTTTCTTTCGATCTCATCAAAGATCTCAGAATTCGCCTCCAGGAAATTCTTTGCGTTGTCCCGGCCCTGTCCGATCTTTTCATCATTATACGAGAACCAGGCTCCGCTCTTCAAGATAATGCCGGAATTGCACGCAAGTTCCAGAATATCCCCGGAACGGGAGATGCCTTTTCCGAACATGATATCAAATTCCGCCTCCTTGAACGGCGGAGCGACTTTATTCTTTACGACCTTGATCCGGGTATGGTTTCCGATCACCTCACCGCTCTGCTTCAGCGCTTCGACCCTGCGCACGTCCAGACGGACGGACGAGTAGAACTTCAGCGCGCGGCCGCCGGTGGTGGTTTCGGGATTACCGTACATGACGCCGACTTTTTCACGAAGCTGATTGATAAATACAACGATGCAGTTGGTCTTTCCCACCACAGCCGTCAGCTTCCGGAGCGCCTGGGACATGAGCCTTGCCTGAAGGCCCACATGGGAATCGCCCATTTCACCATCGATCTCCTGTTTGGGTACCAGTGCCGCCACGGAGTCCACGATCACGATATCCACCGCGCCGGAACGCACCATGGTCTCACAGATCTCCAGCGCCTGTTCGCCGGAATCCGGCTGGGAAATGTAGAGATTATCAATATCCACGCCGATATGCTCCGCGTATGTGGGATCCAGTGCGTGCTCCGCATCGATAAAGCCCGCGATGCCGCCGCGTTTCTGGACTTCCGCCACCATATGGAGCGCCACGGTAGTCTTTCCCGAAGATTCCGGACCGTAGATCTCAATGATCCTGCCCTTCGGAATTCCGCCGACACCAAGCGCGACGTCCAGGCTGAGACAGCCTGTTGGTACGGTTTCCACCCGCAGTCCCGAGCCGCTTCCCAGCTTCATTATAGAGCCTTTTCCGTAGGCCTTTTCGATCTGGCCGATGGCCGCCTGCAGCGCTTTCTGTTTTTCACTGATATCCATTTCATACCTCCGAATCAGAACATTTGTTCGCCTTAGAATACTATAAACGAATCATACGTGAATGTCAACCTCTTTTTCAAAGAAGCAGGAGGTCAACGAGCCGCCTGTTATCCTTTATTATGCCTGCCGGCCGGACAGTTGTAAATCGCTCAGCGGCATATTCCGGGGTTATTTTCCAAGTTCTGAAGAAAAAGAAGGACGTTCTGCTTCTCTTTTTCATGAAAAATACGCAGAATGTGCAGCTATGATCCGTATGGCATTCGGGGATCCCTGATGCCCCTCAGACAGAAATACAGCCGGCGCATCTGCCCGGCTGTATTTCTGTCTGCTTTATGATTCGGTTCCTTTTCCGCTTTCCGCCTGCTTTCTCAGCTCATCCACCGCCTCATCGACTTTCGGATCCTTTTTGACCTTTTTCCCGGTAATACGGTCCATCACCTCAGGAACCATATCCAGTACCTTCGTAAGGGAATCCTGATTTTTAATGTTGATCAGTTTAGAAGCGCCGTTCTGGATGACGAGTACGGCGCTCGGAGTCATTTTGGCTCCCATGCCGCCGCCGGATCCCAGCGCCCTGTTTCCGAAAGCGCCGGCGCCGACGCCGATCTGAACATCCATTAACGGAAGTACGACCGTATCATTGACCTTGACCGGTGTGCCCACAACGGTCTTGGATGAAACAAACCCGTCGAGACCGGAAAGAAGTGTTCTCACGGACTCATTAAAACTATTCTGTGACATTTTGACCCTCCTGTGACTTTCGGAAATGTTTTCTGAAATTGAACAGCAGATAGATCACATCCCTGTTCAGTGCGATTCCAAGTGCCTTTAAAATGATATAGCCGATGAAGATCCTTCCCGTGAGGTGTGCCTCGCCTTCAATGACCTTCTGTGTAAAATCAGGTTCCGGAATCAGCGCGTATTTGTGGACCGGCGCCAGCGCGCAGTAATATGCCAGGATCTTTCCCGTTACGTCGGGAGCATCCAGTCCGTAATGGAGCCGTCCCGTGAGATGGTGCGGAAGAATATGGCGGATGATCTTTCCGATATTCCGGAACACTCTTCCGTATTCACGCATCGCGTGAGTTCCGGTCAGGAATTCATACTTATCCCGGATCCCTTCCCATTTGTCTTCCAGAGCAACATATTTATCAAGAAATCCGGCAAGAAGCCCGTCCAGTTTTTCATCAAGAGGGAGCTGCTCTTCCTCTTCTTCCTGAGAGACGTCTTCTTCCTTTACGTTTTCCGTGTCTTCCCCGGATCCCTCTTCTTTTTGATGAGGCGGAGCGTCCGGCGGTTTTTCAGGAGCTTCCTCAGGTGTTCCGGAATGCTCCTGAGAAGCCTCAGCCTGCGGCTCTTCCGTTGGGATCTCCGTCGTGACTTCTTCCTCTGTCATCTCCGGTGTGCCGGTTTCCGCTTCGGCATCTTCCGGCGCTTCCTGTACCGGTTCCTCCCTCTTGTCCGATCCTTCAGGTTCCGGAGGCTGTTCCGTTTTCTTTTTACCGGCTCCCAGGGCTTTTCCGAAAAGCCTGAGCCTGGTGCCTGTTCCTCCCTCTTTCAGGAAAAACTCAAAGGATACGGCTTTCAGGAACCAGGTGACATAAACTCTGAGATCGGTTTTTTCGTATTTGGAAAAATCCGCGCCGTAGCGTATGGGGACCCAGGATACGATCAGAAGGATCAGGATCACAAGTCCGATGACGCACAGGATCGTAATGCCGATGATCTTCAGGATCAGCAAGAGAATATTAATCATAGGCATCCTCCGGAAGGTCCTTCAGATAATCCAGAAGCCGGAAGCTTCCGGTCCTGAAATATACGGAACTTATGATGCTGCCGGAAAGCTCCGCGGCTTCATCATAGCTTCCGGCCAGGCCGATCACGATCTGCCCGGATCGTTTATAGTATTTTTGTTTCAGTACATTTCCCGGGTAAATATCCAGTACATGGGTATCCTCTTCCGGAACCGCAAGGACATAAACGGACTTGGGAAGCGAATCCGATCTCAGCTTCCGGACCATTTCAGCACGTTTTCCGTCCAGGGACCTTCCGATCCACATGTATCTGAAATACTTCACAATCAGCCTTCTTTCATTATTCCTTCCAGGATCTCCTGAACACCTGCGCGCTCCGCCGGATCCGTACAGCCGGAAAGCGATCCGAGAATATAATTTTCCAGCTCTTCCTGCGACGCGAACCTGGGAGGGATCATCGCGTTCATTCTTCCCATCAGCGCTCTGGCATAAGTCCTGTTTACGGAAGTAAGGCGCTTCAGGACCTTTTCAGAAAACTCACTGTAAAGACGCCGGAACTCTTCCTCCGTAAGCTCTTCTTCAGTTCCTGCGCTGTCAAGAAGCGTAAACGGGCTCGAGGACATCAGGATCGAAAGGCAGCGGATCACGTCATCCGCGTGATCCTCACTGAAAAGCGGGGAGATCTCCTGCGCAAGCTTTTCCGGCCATCCTTCAAAAACGCCAAGAGACGCGTACACCGCATCCGGATGCGCAGCATTTTCCAGTTCGATCATATCATGGATCCTGAGGATCAGGGACCTGCTGTCTTCATCAAGTTCGAAATCCTTCAGCGGTTCCTCCTCTGAGATCAGTACAGCTTCAAAACTGTTCAGCACATCCTGAATGACAGATGCCAGATCCATGCGGATATTCAAAAGTTCTCCGGATGCGGCCAGCGCATCGGAAAGCGCGTCGAATTCTTCCCGTGTCCGGATCTCGAGCCGGGGCGCGGATAAAATATGGTCCGCGGGAATATCCATTAACGAAAACAGCTCCTCCTGATGCGCGCCTGCCGCAGTCAGCAGCATCTGAAGACGCGCGCTGAAAACGGACAGTTCACCGCCTCTGTAAATACCGAGGCGTTCCTTCAGAAGGTCGAGAAAACGGTTCCTGGTCATCCGGATGGGCAGCTGCTCGATCACATTAATAATAGCTTCATTCTGGATATCCCTCGGGACTCTGGAAAAATACGAGATCAGAAGATCCGTCAGATCTCCGTTACTGAGATCCCGGGCGGGGTCTTCTCTGAATCCGTACTCCAGCCGGTTCAGAATATACTCGTCCGTCTGGAAAACGTCCGTCAGGGCAGTCAGTTCTTCCATATCAGATACGTTTTCACGTCTCAGCGCTTCCACTTCTTCCCGGTTTACGGAAGCTTCTCCGGAAAAATGCCTCCGGATCAGCCGGTCCGCGGCATGTACCCGCTCTTCAAAAACCTCGCCGGTTTCTTCCGCAGTATGGGCGGAAAGAAACTCCATGAGTTCTGTATAGCGGAAAACCAGATTGATCAGCGACAGACGGTACGCGTTGTTCAGAAGCTTCTTACGGTCCGTTTTCACCTTTACATTTCACCTTTCAGGATATGCGCGTTTTTCACCAGATATTCCGTGAGCGACGCAACCGTCAGTATCAGAGACAGCCAGATCAGGATCTGTCCGGGGATCCTGAGAAAAGCAAGATCCATGATCAGAACGATGATCATGACCATCTGAGTAGCAGTCTTCAGCTTTGCCATTTTGCTCGCGGCCAGGACAACGCCCTTTTCCACGGCGATCAGACGGAATCCGGAGATCACAAATTCCCTGGCTACGATCACGATCACGACCCAGGTCGGGATGAGCCCGAGCGGGATCAGGGCGATCAGCGCGGAACAGACCAGAAGCTTGTCCGCGAGAGGGTCCATAAACTTCCCGAAATTTGTCACAAGGCCTCTGCTTCTCGCGATCTTTCCGTCCAGAAAATCCGTGACGCTCGCGAAGACAAACAAAAAAAGCGCGATCCATTTAAAATAAGCAAACTTCGGTGAAAGCAGGAGAAACACGATAAAAACAGGTACAAGGCAAATACGTCCGATCGTGATCCTGTTTGGCAGATTCATTCCAGTACCTCTCCAATCAAATCATATCCGGAAGCTCCGTCGAC
Source organism: uncultured Eubacteriales bacterium (assembly GCA_902803485.1). Lineage (GTDB taxonomy): Bacteria > Bacillota > Clostridia > Lachnospirales > Lachnospiraceae > UBA1267. The sequence goes on from CADCQD010000127.1 coordinate 6,051, forward strand.
CATGACGTTGACAAAATCTCCGGATAAATATTCCCGGAAGGAACGCATAAAGATCATTCCATCCACTTCCGGTGCGTCCATATAGGTCCGGCCGACAAAAACGCCATCGTCCGGGAGCCATCCCTCCACCATGACCTTCAGGATCTCACCGCGTTTTTCCGCGGCTTTTTCAAAGGCGATCTCCTGCTGCAGCTTCATACAGGCTTTTCTCCGCTTTTCCTTAACGGTCTTCGGAATCTGTTTATCCATGCTGTACGCAGGCGTTCCTTCCTCCCTGGAGTACGCGAAGACGCCGAGTCTGTCGAAACGCGCCTCCCGGATAAAGGAAAGGAGTACATCAAAATCTTCTTCCGTCTCTCCCGGGAAGCCGGTCATCAGTGTGGTACGAAGCGTAATATCCGGGATCTCATTCCTCAGTTTCCCGATCACGCCAAGGAGCTCCGCACGGCTCGTCCTTCTGCCCATCCGCGTAAGAACGCTGTCCGACGCGTGCTGCACAGGCATATCCAGATAATGGACCACTTTCGGCAGCTCTTTGATCGCCCGGATCAGTTCATCCGTGATCTCCTCAGGATACGCATACAGGATCCGGATCCATTCCAGTCCGCTGATCTCAGAAAGCTTCCGGAGAAGCTCCGGCAGCATCTTTTTTCCGTAAAGATCCGTTCCGTAGAGCGTAGTCTCCTGCGCCACCAGGATCAGTTCCTTAACTCCGCCCTCAGCAAGTACCGCGGCCTCGCGGATCAGATCCTCCACCGGTACGGAACGGTAAGGCCCCCGGACACCCGGGATCACACAGTAGGTGCAGAACTTTCCGCAGCCTTCCGCGATCTTCAGATACGCGTAATGCCCTCCGCTTGTAAGAATGCGTCCGTCGGCAGTGCACAGGCGGTCTTTTGCGAGAAACATCTCATGGTATCCTTTTTTCTGAAGCGCTTCCGAAAGCACGTCAGCGATCCGGTCCCAGGCTGAGATGCCTATCACACAGTCCACTTCCGGCAGTTCATCATGAAAACTGTCCCGGTAGCGTTCCGCGAGGCATCCGGCTGCAGCCAGGATCTTCAGCCGGCCGTTATTCTTAAGCGCGCCCAGGCGGATGATCTCATTGATGCTTTCTTTTTTCGCGTCATTAATGAAGCAGCAGGTATTGACCACGGCAATGTCCGCTTCATTTTCATCATCCGTAAACTCGTATCCGGCGTCTCTGAGAAGTTTCAGCATATGTTCGGAATCACTGAGATTTTTATCGCATCCCAGCGAGTCAAACAGGATCTTCATCAGTATTCTTCCGGTTCGGACGCTTCAGAACCATCCTCCTCATCCGAAAGCTCTGTCTGATGATTCATGATATGTACCTTGCCGGCAAACAATTCGTCCACGGCTGCGGAAAGATTCTTTTCCTTGCCGCCCATTTCCACCAGAGGTTCCGAACCGGAATTGATCTGGCGCGCCCGTTTAGCGGCGGCGATGACCAGAGAGTAGCGGCTGTGGATCTCCGCGTCTCCCTCTTCCCTGGTGGCATTCATTTTATCGATCATTTCCTTGTAAGAAGGATGCAGCATAGATTTATTCCCCTTTCGTGATATCCAGGAGCTCTTCCCGGATCTTTATAATATACTCGCTGAGCTCGTTGATCCTCTTCTGCTCCGCAAGGATCATCCCGCGAAGCTCCTGAAAGCTTTCTTCCAGATCATCATTGACCAGGACCTTGTCGTAACGGTCGATGTACTCTGTTTCCGCAAGCGACCGTTTCATGCGCCGCATGATCTCATCCAGCGGATCTCTTCCGCGATCGATCAGACGCCTCATAAGCTCTTTCGCGCTGGGCGGGACGATATAAAGAAGCATGGCCTGCGGGAATAATTTCTTGATCTGAAGGCCGCCCTGCGCGTCGATCTCCAGGATCACATTCTTTCCCTTTTTCATTTCATTCAGCACGTAATCCTTGGGCGTACCGTAATAATCATCATTATAGACCGCGTATTCCAGGAAGCGCCCCTCGGAGATCATCTTTTCAAACTCCTCGCGGGTCTTATAAAAATAATTGACACCTTCGGTTTCCTTATCCTTGGGCGCCCTGGACGTCGCGGATATGCTGAGCGCGTATTCCTCAGGATAACGCTTCATCAGAAGATCGACCAGCGTTCCTTTTCCGACGCCTGAAAAACCGGAAATAACGATCAGAAGACCGGATGTACTCATATATCCACCTCCATACTGGTATCAGAATATTATACCTGACCTCAGGAACGATGTCAAATCATTTCCTGCCGGCAGATACGCCTTCCTTCACAGGACGGGCACGGAGCTACTGATACCGCCAGCCTTTCAGATACTTGTTTTTCAGAATTCCGGAGGATGCTTTCCCAAAGCCCAGCGGGAATCCATCCGTTTCGATCAGGACCAGGCCGCTGAGATCTGGATGATCGGAAATATCCAGCGTCTCACCTTTCAGATAGCGGATCACACGCGGATCTTCGGGAGAAAGCTCCAGGATCTGGTCGAAATCACCGTGTTTCAGTGCCATGGCCAGAGCCTGAGAGGGCTCAAATCTGCCGCGCTTCACATCTCCAAGGTAAAGTCCTGAGCGCATGATCCGAAGTCCGGAAAGATCCGGCAGGCCGTCCGGCACCAGCGACAGTTTTTCATTTCTGAGTTCCAGATGCCGTCCGGCATCCGGCAGTTTTACATGCGAAAGAAATTCCACGGCTTCCTTTGGGATCTCCGCGTTTTTTTCCCGGGGAACCGGAGCATGCCTCAGGCTTTCTCCCGGTTTTTTCAGAAGCGCGATGAAATGTCCTTCTCCCTCCGCAAGATGCGGAAAGATCCGGATACAGTTTTTCAGTTCCGGATCCGGTATTTCCGCTTTATCCGGCATTCCTTCCGAAAAGCAGGAAAGATGCAGGCCGGTATCCGCGACTTCAAGTCCGGGGCAAAGAGATTTCATATACAGAACGATATTCTCATCTTCATCCGGACAGAACGTACATGTGGAATATAAAAGATATCCGCCGGGTCTGAGCATCTTCAGCGCTTCTGATACTATTTTTTTCTGAAGCCCTGCATAAAAAGCGTTTCCATGTTCTTCCCAGCTGCGGATCACGGAGGGTTCCTTCCTGAACATTCCTTCTCCTGAACAGGGCGCATCGATCAGGATCTTGTCAAAATATTCGGGAAATCTGGAAGAGATCCTCGCCGGATCTTCACTCATGATCACACAGTTCGAAGCACCGAAAAGCTCCAGATTCTTAAGCAGCGCCTGTGCTCTGGAATTGCTGATATCATTGGAAAACAAAATGCCGGAACCCCCAAGTTTTACCATCAGTTCCGTGCTTTTTCCTCCGGGTGCCGCACAGAGGTCAAGAACCCGGTCGCCGGGCTTTACGGGAAGTACGCGCGCGGGCGTCATGGCTGACGGCTCCTGCAGATAATAAAGCCCCGC
>CADCQD010000128.1 GCA_902803485.1 uncultured Eubacteriales bacterium
AGCCGGAAAAGAGGGAAAACAAACGTTATGACCGTAACGATCGAAAATGAAACCGGCCGGGACTTTCCGTTTGACCTGGAGGAAGTCCTCCGCTTAGTGATCACGGAAGCGCTGAAGCATGAAGCCTGCCCTTATGAGACGGAGGTCAATGTGGTGATCACGGATAACGCCGGGATCCGGGAGATCAACCGGGAATACCGGGGGATCGACGCCGCTACGGATGTGCTTTCCTTTCCGATGGCGGAGTATCCGGCGCCTGCGGATTTTTCAGAGCTTTCCCAAGACCCGGATCTGTTTGAACCGGACAGCGGGGAACTGATCCTGGGAGACATCATGATTTCCGCGGAACGCGCGGAAGAACAGGCAGAAGAATACGGGCACTCTCTGAAAAGGGAGATGGCCTTTTTAACGGCACACAGTATGCTCCATCTGATGGGTTATGATCACATGAGTGATGACGAACGCGTCGTGATGGAAGAAAGACAGGAAGAAATCCTTCAGGCGCTCGGCATAACAAGAGGCTGAGAAGGAGCGGAGGTCTTATGAAACAGCAAAAAGAGAACAATTTTCTTCTCCATGGAGGGATCCTTGCGGTAGCGTCCGTACTGGTCCGGTTTATCGGGCTGATCTACCGGATCCCCATGGTCAACATCATCGGATCAGAAGGCAACGGATATTATTCGACAGCCTATTCGGTGTACAGCATTCTGCTTCTTCTTTCATCCTACAGCCTGCCTCTTGCGGTTTCCAAGATGGTCAGCGCCAGGGTGGCGAAGGGGAAATGGAAAGAGACCATGCGGGTCCTGATCGTTTCTCTGGTCTACGCCTTCGTGTTCGGCGCGGCGTTCGCTCTGATCACCTATTTCCTTGCGGATTTCTTCTGCGCGACTGTGATGAAGAGCCCGATGGCGGCGATCCCGCTGAAATGGATGGCGCCTACGGTCTTTATCGTCGCGTTTTTAGGCGTCCTGCGCGGATTCTTCCAGGGAATGCAGACCACCATCCCCACGGCGCTTTCCCAGATCGTGGAGCAGATCATCAATGCCGCGGTTTCCGTAGGAATGGCCGCGATCCTGGTGCAGTACGGCGTGGAGATCGCGGTGGAACGCAGCATGCCGGCGTACGGACCGGCCTGGGGTGCTGCCGGCGGCACCATCGGTACCGGGGCGGGAGCGCTGTTCGCGCTGGTCTTCTGTATGGTCATCTTTATCGGATTCAGCAAACATCTGAGAAAGTACGTAGAGAAAGACAAGCACGCGAATAAGATCGAATCCTATTCGAGCCTGACCCGGATCCTGTTCCTTACAGCGGTCCCGGTGATCCTCAGTACAGCCTCCTATAACTGCGTGGATATCATTGACAACGCGGTTTTCAACAATTACATGAACCGCGCCGGATATACCTTTACGGAATACAATTCCATCTGGGGCGATTACAACAGCGCGTATCTCCTCATTGTGCATCTTCCGGTAGCTCTGGCTTCCGCTGTGGGCGCCGCGCTGGTTCCGTCACTCACTGCGGCTTTTGAAGTCCGGGATAAGAATGCCGTACTCGGCAAGATCTCCCTGACCATCCGCGTCACGCTCCTCGTGGCGATTCCCTGTGCCTTCGGACTGATCGCAGTAGGCGGAAATCTTGCGAAACTGTTATTCGGCGGGATCTCTGAAGAAGCGCAGAAATACCTGGTGGCAGGCGGCCTGGCCGTGATCTTCTATTCACTGTCGACAGTAACGAACGCCATTCTCCAGGGACTGGATCATGTGGAAAAACCCATGATCCACGCGCTGCTGAGCCTGGTCGTCCACACAGCCTTCCTGCTTCTGCTTCTGTTTGTATTCAAGCTGGAGATATTTGCGGTCATCATTGCTTACGTGCTGTTCAGCCTGGTAATGTCCGTCCTGAATCTGATCTCCATCTACAGACTGACGGAGTACCGGCTGGAGCCGCTGCATTCGATCCTGCTTCCTGCAGGAATATCCGCTGTGGTCGTGATTTTCTGCTTCCTGATCTCCTTTGTTTTCAGCAGGTTCATGTCAGGAAGAGTGATGCATCTTATGATCGTGCTGGTCTCCCTTATTGTGGGTTCAGCGATCTATATTGCCGGTATTTTCCTCACAGGATGTCTCAGCAGAGAGCAGATCCTCGAACTGCCTTTTGGAGAAAAGATCCTGCGTTTCGCGGAAAAACTCCGGCTGATCCGGTAAAAGTATGAAAAAGATCATCATTGCGGGCGGCGGCGCCTCCGGAATGGCGGCAGCGATCACAGCTGCCGCTTCCGGGGCGTCTGTCGTTCTTATGGAAGCGCGGGAGCAGACCGGAAAGAAGCTGCTTCGGACCGGAAGCGGACGCTGCAATTTTACGAACGCGCGTATGGAGCCGGACTGCTATTACGGGGACCGGGCGTTTGTCAGCACGTTTCTTTCCCGTTTTTCCACAGCGGACTGCCTGTCGTTTTTCAGAAAACTCGGACTGCTGTACAGAGAACGGGACGGATATTATTATCCATATTCCAACAGCGCGTCTTCTGTGCTTTCCGTACTGAATCAGCGGATCCGGGAGCTGGGTGTAAATGTTCTTACCTGCACTGCCGCGGAAAAGGCGGCTGTGCTTCCGGACGGCCGTTTTTCTGTGGCTTCGGAGAATACGGTCATTACAGGAGACGCCCTGATCATCGCTTCCGGTTCCCCTGCAGGTGCCGAGAGGCAGGGCACGGGATTTCAGAAACTGTTTCCAAAGGCCTGCGGCATCCGGATCCGGCCGTTTCTGCCGGCGCTGACGATGCTTTACGGTAATGAAGGCTGTGAACGTGTCTGGGAAGGCGTCCGCTGCCGGGGGTCCGTGACCTATGAGGGACGGACGGAGACCGGAGAGCTGCAGCTTTTATCCGGCGGGATCTCCGGCATCCCGGTGTTTCAGCTGAGCCGGATGGCAGTACAGGCGCTTTCGCGGGGAGAAGAGGCAGTATTTTTTCTGGATTTTCTTCCGGATCTTACAGCGGATGAGATCACAGATCTTCTTACCCCCGGGAAAAAACTGGAGGATCTTCTCCGGGGCTGGCTCCCCAGAAAACTGATCCCGGTGATCCTCAGACGTGCCGGATCCTTCGGGGACCGGATGACGGAAGAACTGGAGATTCCGGAACGGAACGCGCTGATCCGGGCGCTGAAACATTTTACCTACCGTGTCACCGGACACGGAGACTTCAGGGAAGCGCAGACGGTTTCCGGCGGCATCGATCCGCGGGAATTGACGCCGGGCTTCGAATACCGGCGGATCCCGGGTCTCTATTTTACAGGTGAGACTGTGGACGTAGACGGGATCTGCGGCGGTTATAACCTGCATTTCGCTTTTGGCTCGGGGATCCTGGCCGGGGCGGACGCTGCAAAGGAATCTTAATGCCGATATGATCATTCAGGATTTAAAAATACCGGTGGATTACGATGAAGAGATGCTTCTTGCGAAGATCTCGAAGGAGGCGCGGATCCCGAGGAAGAAGATCCGTACGTACCGGATCCTCAGAAGAAGCCTGGACGCCAGAAAAAAGCCGCAGCTGTACTATGTGATGAAGCTTGCGGTCAATGAAGGCGTATCCTATGAGCCGGCCGTTTCTGAAAAGTACAGGAGAAAGGTCCCGGAGGAGAAAAAACAACGGATCTTCATTGCGGGTTCCGGTCCTGCCGGCCTGTTCGCGGCACTCGCGCTGACGGAAGCCGGTGTGCCGGTAACGGTTCTGGAACGGGGCCATGACGTTCAGAAAAGAACGGAAGACGTGGAAAAGTTCTTTGAAAGCGGCATACTGGATCCTGTCTCCAACGTCCAGTTCGGAGAAGGCGGCGCCGGGACTTTTTCCGACGGGAAGCTGAATACGCGGACGACTGATCCGGACGGCCTGAATCAGAAAGTGCTGTATGAGTTTTACCGGGCAGGCGCTCCTGAAGAGATCCTGTACGACGCGAAACCCCATGTGGGCACAGATATTCTGAAGACTGTGGTCCGGAACCTCCGTGAAAAGATCATCTTGTCAGGCGGCGAATTCCGTTTTTCCACGCTCGTTTCAGACCTTCTGATCACAGACGGGAAGCTGGCCGGGATCTACGTGGAAAACAGCGACGAACCGGATCTTCCGAAGGAGCTGATCCCGGCTTCGCGTCTGATCCTTGCCTGCGGGCACTCCGCGCGGGATACCTATGAAATGCTTTACGGCCACGGGGCCGTTATGGAAGAAAAATCCTTTGCCGTAGGTGTAAGGATCGAACATCCCCAGGAAATGATCACCCGCGCGCAGTACGGCGGCACAGAAGGCGCGCCGGACGCGGCATCCTATCAGCTGGCCGCGAAGACACGAACGGGACGCGGCGTCTATTCCTTCTGCATGTGTCCCGGAGGATATGTGGTAAATGCTTCATCCGAACCGGAATGCCTGGCAGTCAATGGCATGAGTTATTCCGGAAGAAGCGGAAGAAACGCGAATTCCGGGATCGTGGTCCAGGTATCTCCGGAAGATTATCCCGGGAGCGGCCCGCTTTCCGGCATCGCGTTTCAGCGGGAAATGGAAGCGCGGGCATATCAGGCGGCAGGCGGCAGGATCCCGGTGCAGTGTTACAGGGATTTCAGAGAAGGCAGACGCACGGAGTCCCTCGGAGAGATCGCTCCTGATATGAAAGGACAGTACGGTTTCGCGAACCTTCGTGAAGTGCTTCCGGAAGCCGTATCTGAGGCGATCCTTGAAGCCATGCCGGAATTCGGGAGAAAGATCAAAGGCTTTGACCGGCCGGATGCCGTGATGTCCGCGGTGGAATCCCGGACGTCATCTCCTGTCAGGATCCTGCGGGATGAGGGGGGAGAAAGCAGTATCCGCGGACTTTATCCTTCCGGAGAAGGAGCCGGCTATGCCGGCGGCATCGTATCATCCGCCATTGACGGAATCAAGACCGCGTCTCATGTAATTGACAGTTTATTATGCGGTTCTGCCTGTGTTTCCGATGGATCACAGGCGGCTACGTATTGATATAAAGGAGACTTATGGAAGAAGTCAGTATCAGCAGGATCAATGAACTTGCAAGAAAGTCCAAAACGCCGGAGGGCCTGACTCCGGAAGAAAAAGAAGAGCAGGCAGCCCTCAGAAAGGCTTATGTGCTGGCGATCCGGCGGAATCTCAGGGGGCAGCTGGAGCAGATCGATCTGAAAAATCCGGACGGTTCCGTGACCTCTGTGAAGGAAATGCATGACAAAAAGCACGGAGCGGAAGAATATCACGGCCTCCGTATGGATGAGGATCGATGAAGTTTACTTTTTTATGTGTGGGGAAACTGAAGGAAGCGTACCTCAGAGACGCGGTTTCCGAATATATGAAACGTCTCAGCCGGTACGGTAAACCGGAGATCATCGAAGTCGCGGACGAAAAGACGGATGAAAACGCTTCGGAGGCGGAGAATCTCCGTGTGATCCGGGCGGAAGGACGCAGGATCCTGGAAAAGATCCCGAAGAACGCTTATGTGATCGCGCTTGCGATCAGCGGCAGGACCTTTGACAGTACAGGTCTTGCGGAGCACATCCGGCAGCTTACGGACGGCGGGCAGAGCCACCTGGTATTTATGATCGGCGGTTCCCTCGGACTTTCTTCCGAGGTGATGTCCCGCGCGGATGAGTCCTGGTCTTTCTCGCGGCTCACCTTTCCCCATCAGCTGATGCGCGTGATCCTTGCGGAGCAGCTGTACCGGTCCTTCAGGATCATTCATCATGAACCCTATCATAAATAGTACAGGAAGAGGACGATTATGCGTTTTTGCATTCAGAGAGTTTCAGAAAGCAGTGTTTCCGTGGACGGAGAGGTACTGGGAAGCATCGGCAGGGGCCTGATGGTGCTGGTGGGCGTATCCCGGGACGATACAAAAGAGATCGCGGACAAGATGGTCAGAAAGCTTCTGAATCTCAGGATCTTTGAGGATGAAAACGGGAAGACCAATCTGGCGGTCTCAGATGTTTCCGGAGCGCTGCTTCTGATCTCCCAGTTTACTCTGTACGCGGATCTCAGGCGGGGCAACCGGCCGGGATTCACCGACGCGGGAGATCCTGCCCATGCCGAGGCTTTATACGAATACGTCATAGAGAAATGCCGCGAGCAGGTCCCGGACGTTCAAAAAGGCCGTTTTGGCGCGGATATGAAGGTCTCACTGATCAATGACGGGCCGTTTACCATTTTGCTGGATTCAGCGGATTTTGACCGCCCGAGAAGAGACTGATATGCCGGATCTTACAGCATATTACGGAAAATTCAATGAAGACAAACGCCTGAAAAGCCGTTACGGGCAGGTGGAGTTTCTGACGACCATGGCAAAGCTCCGGGAAACGGCGCGCGGGCGGGAGCGTCTCAGGATCCTGGACGTGGGCGCGGGGACCGGCGCGTACTCCATCGCTTTATCAGAAGAAGGCCATCTGGTAACTGCGGTGGAACTGGTGAACTATAACCTGGGGATCCTCAGGCAGAAAGCGGAAAGAAAGAATCTTTCCCTCACCGCGGTCAGGGGAAACGCGCTGGATCTTTCCCGGATCCCGGACGGTTCGTTTGACGTCGTTCTTCTTCTGGGACCCTTATACCATCTTTTCACGATGGAAGAGAAGGTCCGGGCGCTCCGGGAAGCCGCAAAAAAGCTGGCGCCTTCCGGCCGGATATTTGCCGGCTATATCATGAACGACTACGCGGTGCTGAAATACGGATTTCTGGAATCCCACATCCTGGAAGCCCTCCGGGACGGAAGGATCACGGAGGACTTCCGTACGGTGCCGTCAGAAGAGGATCTGTTTTCCTACGACCGGCCGGCGGATCTTCCCGTATACCGGGACGCGGCAGACCTCCGGCTGGTCTCGCGTTTCTCTCAGGACGGGCCGACACATTATTTCAGACAGAGGATCGCTGAAATGGATGACGAGACCTTTTCTCTGTATATGCGTTATCATCTGTCCGTATGCGAACGGGAGGACCTTCTGGGCGCCGGCTGCCATACGGTAGAGATATTAGCACGGGACGTTTTTTAAGGTGTATAATATTATAACGGAAAGAGGGACAATGAAATGGGAAAACTTGAACATCAGGTAAAGGGAGTGAATCTCGGAAACTGGCTGGTTCTGGAGCGGTGGATGAACCCGGCCATGTTCGCGGATACCGAAGCGCTGGATGAGTACCATCTGCCCCGGATGCTGCCGGAGGCTGTGTACAGGGAACGGATCCGGACCCACAGAAATGAGTACATCACGGAACGGGACTTTACCAGGATCGCGTCCTGGGGCTTCGGCCTTGTCCGGATCCCGGTGCCGTACTTCATCTTCGGCGACGTGGAACCCTTCATCGGCTGTATCGATGAACTGGATAAAGCCATGAACTGGGCGGAAGCCTACGGCCTCAAGGTCCTGATCGACCTCCATACTGCGCCGGGCAACCAGAACGGCTTTGATAACGGGGGCATGCAGAACATCCTGACATTCGGACAAGATCCGGAGGACGTGGAATTTGTCTATACGGTCCTTGAGAGACTCGCAAAGCGCTACCGGGACCGGAAAGGACTCTGGGGGATCGAGATCCTCAACGAGCCGATGCTTACGGAAGCCTATGAAATGATGCACATGGCGGAACGCAGAGGCGAAACGAACGATCCGGAACTCGCGGCAAAGTCGGAACCTCTGACCATGGAATTCCTCCGGGGCTTTTATGATACTGCCTATGACAGGCTGCGGGCTGTTCTTCCGGAGGATAAGGTCATCGTATTCCACGACGGATTCATGCTGGACGCCTGGAAAGACTTCTGGCAGGATGGAAAACACGTCAATGTGATCCTGGATACGCATCAGTACATGATGATGACCGACCACTTGCCGGGTGAAGCTGCCGGAGAAGAACGCTACCGGGCTTTCCTTGAGGATCTGGGCGGCAGGATCGAAGAAATGGAGCAGTATTTCCCGGTCATCACCGGCGAATGGTGTTTATCCAATCTCGCAGCTGCCAGGATAGAGGACGCGGAAGAAAGGAAACAGTTCTACCGCTTCATGTCTGACTGCCAGATCCGGCAGTGGAACCGCGGTTCCGGCTACATTTACTGGTCGTACAAGCTGCTGATCGATACCGTGAATTCGGGCGCGAAGCATACGGATGCATGGGATCTCGGCAGATGCATTGATTTCGGATGGTTTACGGACCATTCATAAGAAGAGGTAACACAATATGGAGAATAACGCAAAGAAAAACTACAAGTGGCTCTGGATCCTGCTGCTTGCCGCATTCAGCCTGTCGCTTTCGTTTTTCCTGACGATCGCTGCAGTTTTGTATATCATGGCTTTCAGGAGAAAACCGATGACGATCATGAATAAAGTATTAAACGGCGCAAACAAAGAGCCCACTGAACAGGAAAAGATGCACGACAAGCTCCACAAGGAGACGGACGAATGGCTGAAAAAGCAGGATACTACAGAACTGACGATCCGCTCCGAGGACGGGCTGAAGCTGTACGGTACCATGATCTGGGCCGGCCATGACGCGAAAAAGACCGTGATCTGCATCCATGGCTTCCATGCGGAAGCAACGGGAGATTTCGCGGGGATCGCGCAGTGCTATATCAGGAACGGCATCAATGTGTTCCTTGCGGACGACCGGGCGCACGGGCGTTCCGAGGGAGAGCTTCTGGGATTTTCCTGGAAGGACAGAAGAGACATCGTCGAATGGACGGAACTTCTGATCAACATTCTGGGCGAAGATAATGACTTCTATCTTCACGGCGTGTCCATGGGCGCAGGCGCGGTGATGATGGCATCCGGCGAGCCGGATCTTCCGCCGCAGGTCAAGGGCATCATCGAGGACTGCGGATTTACCTCAGTTACCGGTGAATTCCTGCACGTATTCCCGGTCAGAGCCCGGTATATCCGTAAGCCGGTAGTGTTCTTCGCATCCATCATTAACCGGATCGTGAACGGATACTGGCTGCAGTCCGCCAGCGCGTTAAAGCAGCTGGAGCGGAATTACCGCCCGTACCTCTGCATCCACGGCGGAGACGATAATTTTGTACCTACGGAAATGGTCTACCGGATCTATAACAATATCGGAGTGGAGAAGGACATCCTGGTGGTGCCGAAGGCACAGCACGCGAAGAGCTTCACCATGGATCCGGCCGGATACGAAAAGAAGATCATCGAATTCGTGAATAAACACTGAGAAATAAACACTGAGAAATAAAGAAAACGCGGGGCCTGACGACCCCGCGTTTTCTTTACAGCGTAATACCGTTTTTAAATATGGCGATGCCGCGGCAGCTGTTTTCTTCGTTTCTCGTCTGCTTTCCTGAAGAAACGAGAAGCACTTCCTGAAAAAGCTGTTTCCCGAGTTCGGAAAGCGTCGTTCCTGAAAGCAGTGTTCCCGCGTCAAAATCGATCCAGCGGCGCTTCTTTTCTGACAGCGCCGTGTTGGAAGAGATCTTCAGTGTGGGCACCGGGCATCCGAAGGGGGTCCCGCGTCCGGTGGAGAAGAGAACGAGCTGCGCGCCGGAAGCGGCAAGGGCAGTGGACGCTACCAGATCGTTTCCCGGAGCCGAGAGCAGGTTCAGGCCGGATACCGTCAGCCGTTCTCCATAGGCCAGCACCCCGGAAACAGGAGCGCTGCCGCTTTTCTGCGTGCAGCCCAGCGCCTTGTCTTCCAGTGTCGTGATCCCGCCTTCTTTATTCCCGGGTGAAGGATTTTCATAGACCGGCATTCCGCTCTCTTCGTAATAGTTTTTAAAATCATTGATCATCCGGACCGTTTTTTCAAAAAGGCCGGCGGTCCTGCATCGGTTCATCAGGATCGTTTCAGCGCCGAACATTTCCGGAACTTCAGTGAGGATCGTGCTGCCGCCCATGGCAGTGAGAATATCGGAAAAGACGCCGATACAGGGATTCGCCGTGATGCCGGAAAATCCGTCGGAGCCGCCGCATTTCAGTCCGACGGCCAGATCCGAAACAGGAACCGGAGTCCGCCGGTCTTCAGCCATGGCTGAGAGAAGCTCACGGATCAGAGAGAGACCTTCGCGGATCTCATCCGCCGCTTCCTGGCATTTCAGAAAGCGGATCCTTTCCGGATCATATTCCGGAAGAAACTGTCTGATCTCGCTGATGCCGCTGTTTTCACATCCGAGGCCCAGGATCAGCACGCCTCCGGCATTCGGATGCACAGCGAGATCTGCGAGGATCCTCCGGGTATTGTCCTGGTCGTCTCCGAGCTGCGAGCATCCGTAGGGGTGGGGAAACGCGTAGACTCCATTGAACTCTGCGTCCGGAAAACGCCGGCGGGCTTCGGAAAGTTCTCCTTGTCCAAGGCGCGCGAGTTCTTCCGCGATATCGTTGACACAGCCTACTGTCGGCAGGATCCAGAGTTCGTTCCGGATCCCGGACCGGCCGGCTTTTCTCCTGAAGCCCATAAAGTTTTCAGGAGGAAGCTGCGGCTGTTCTGTGAGATCCGGAGCATATTCATAGCTTTTCGCGCCGGTAAGCAGCGTAATGAGGTTATGGGTATGGATATGCGCGCCTTCCGGGATCGTTTCTTTAGCTTCGCCGATGGGAGATCCGTATTTGACGACGGCTTCTCCTTTACGGATCGTCTTCAGGGCGATCTTATGTCCTGCAGGGATATCCGAAAGGACCCTGATCATCTGTCCGCCGCAGGATATGCTTTCCCCTGAAGAAAGAGCTGTCAGCGCGACACCGGCTGTATCTTTTTCCGAAATTTTAAGGACCCGGTCCATAATTACTCCCGTGATGGCGCCGAAAGCGCCGCGCGGAAGGCCTCCATGGCGCCTTCCCGGCAGATCACCTTCAGTATGCGGACAGTCTCGTCCCTGAAGCCCGGGATCTCCTTCAGATCCATTCCCCAGAAATCAGTCACGGACATGGCGGCATCCGCAAGAGTCTCCTCGTCGTCCCTGCGGTGCGCGAAAAAGAAATCCAGAACACCGGGATCATCCTGAATGGTGTATCCGGTACCATCCGGCCGTACGGCAAGAAGCCCGTTTTCCGTCCTTGTGCTGACGCCGGAGTGATAAAAGGAAAGAAGCGCGGCAAAGCCCGCGGCAAGGCAGGGCGGAAGCTCTCCGAACTGCTCCGTATACGCAAGAAGCGACGGCAGGTTCCGCGCTTTCCATTTAGAAACAGAATTCAAGGTAATGCTGAGGAGCGCGTGATCCACAAAGGGATTCAGGAAACGGTCCTGGACGGCTTCCGCGAATTCCATAACGTTATTCCGGTCCAGGGGGAGCGTAGGGATCACTTCTTCATACAGCATCCGGTTCATAAAAGAACGGATCACGTCATTTTTGATGCAGTCCCGCACGATGGAAAAACCAGCAAGCCATGCCCCCGGTACGAATCCGGTGTGCGCGCCGTTCAGGATCCGGACTTTCCGCATCTTATACGGCGTCACGTCGGGAACGACCTCTACAGGAAGGCCCGCGGCCTGAAAGGGAAGGCGTTTCGCGAGCTCAGCGGGGCCTTCAATGATCCAGACGCCGAAATACTCGCCGATGTCCATCAGTTCATCTTTGTAGCCGTTTTCCTGATCCAGGGCGCTTCGTTCCGCATCGTCCCGGATCCTTCCGGGAACGATCCGGTCCACCAGGGTGGAGCAGAAGAGATTATCTTCACGGATCCACCGCAGGAAGTTTTCCGGCAGCTTCCAGTCATCGATATACTTTTCCACACACTTGAGAAGCTCTTTCCCGTTGTTGTCGATCAGCTCGCAGGAAAGTATGGTGAGTCCCGGAAGCCCCGCAGAGAAGCGTTCGTACAGGACACGTGTAAGTTTCGCCGGGAAGGATTCCGGCGGCGCGTCAGAAAAACCGCAGCCCGGAACATACACGATCCCGGCTTCAGTGGTATTGGAGATCACATATTCCAGATCCGGCCCCTTCGCGGCGCGAAGGACCGCGTCCCAGTCTTTATAGGGATCCAGACATTTTCTGACGGCGGAGATCAGGCGTTTTTCATTTACAGCCTTCCCGTGATCGCTGCCTCTTAAATACAGCGTATACAAGCCGTCCTGGCGGTTGATCACGTCTGTAAGCCCCTGGGGTATGGGCTGTACGATGGTGATCTTGCCGTTGAAACCTGCGCGCTCGTTCGCGATATCGATGAAATCATCCGCGAATGCCCGGAGAAAATTGCCTTCTCCGAACTGCAGCACTTTATCCCTGCCGTCTTTCAAAAGAAAACCGTTATAGCCCATGTCATCCAGCGTCTGATATGAAAGCTGCTTCATATGAACCTCCTGTATGGATTTACGTTAATGCGAGATCCCGATGCCATGCTTCTGGATCTTCGGTTTCGGCAGCTTCAGGACCTTTTCGCCAAAGGGGAAGGAGCCGATGTAGAATGCCAGGCCCACCAGGATCAGGACCGCTGCCAGACGGTAGAAGATCCGGATGCCCATGGC
>CADCQD010000129.1 GCA_902803485.1 uncultured Eubacteriales bacterium
CACGGAGCCGATAAGAACGGACCTTTAAGCGTTCTCAGAAGTATCCTTTCACTGAATGCGGAAAACTATCACACCGGCCTGCAGTTCTGCATCCGTTTTCATCCGAGCTGTTTTTCACGTTCGGACGGGATCCATAAATTCCGGGCCATGCTGGAAACCTTCTTCCGTGAAGGCGGCATGCAGCTCCAGATGAATATCATGGATGCCGATACCTTGCGCGATGCCCAGACACATCCGGAAGATCACCGGGATCTGGTCGTGCGTGTCGCGGGATTCTCCGCATACTTTATTGAGCTGCACCGGGATCTTCAGAACGATATTATCCTCAGGACGGATCATGCAATGTGACCGTATCCGGACATATTTATAAAAAAAAACGAAGAATACCACGCAAACTGTATCACTTCGTCATTTAAGGAGGAAGCCTTGCATTCGTATGCTCATCTGATATAATCAGTAAGTAAGCATACGGATCCAGGGCTTCACTGCAGTTCAAGGATATCTCAAAATAAATTTTCAGGCTTTCATGGAAACTCATTACCGTGCTGTATGGTATTGCAGATGGACGCCGGCATATCAAAAAAGGGGCGTACTTATGGATATTGAGAAACTGGAACACTTCCTGATCTTCACCGAGTATATGAATTTTACCGCAGCGGCTAACAAGGCGTTTATGGACACCTCTGTTTTCCATCGTCAGATCTCTTCGATCGAACACGAACTGAACGTCCAGCTGATCAAGAGGGACAATCGGGCCATGAGCCTGACGGAAGCGGGAGAGTCCTTTGCCGAAGGCGTACGAAAAATATTGGAGCTTTATCATGTTGAGGTCCAGAAAGCCGTCAGTCTGGATTCCGGTGACAGCGGCACGATCCGTATCTGCAATGTTTTCAACCATTCCATGGCCCCAAGAATGACGGCCGTGCTGAATCAGTTCGCGGAGCAATATCCCAATATCAATATCGTCATTATTTCCAAGCCCCTGGGGGAGAGCTTTGCGGTCCTCCAGAAAGGGGATGTCGATTTCACCGTTGCACGAGGAGAGGATTTTGAGATCATCGATGACATGGAAATGCTGAAGATCGAGAAGATCCGTGCCGGATATGCCATACACAACGATCTTCTGCCTAAAAGCTGCCGGAATGAAGAGGACTTTCGGGAAGAAATGCTGGACAACTATCCGATGGTATGGTGCAAAGAACTGCTGACGCCTCATTCAAAGGCCTATATTCAGGAGAGGGAAGAACGGCTCGGCAAGGGCAGCGTGATCTATGTGGATAACCGTGAGGCGACATATACATACACAGAACTGAAAAAAGGATTCACACTGATCATCGACATGTGCTATTTTCGTTATCAGCCCGGGATCCGGTACTTCCGCAGCGAACGTTTCTCCACTCATTATCAGAGTCTTATACGCAAAGTTTCAAACACCAATGCAAGCGCGGCTCTGATGTGGGATTTTATGTGGCGGAAGCTCGTACCTGATAGTAAATAATAACAGTAAACTCCCCTCAGCCATTTTTGCGGCCGGGGGGAATCTTTTTACGAAAGGAAATATAACACTATGTGGTTTCCGGAGACGACAGAACAGCTCTGCGAGATCCTGCGCAGAGCCGCGGAAACAGGGACAGGCCTGGTCCCTCTTTCTTCAGGCCCTCCGCATCTGCATGGCGATTCTGTCAATCCGGAAGCGGAGATCGTGCGCTTTGATAAAATGAGCCGGATCTTGAAGATCGACCGTAAAAACCGTTATGCTCGGGTGGAGGCAGGAGTCTCTTTCGGGACGCTTCTGCCGGCTCTGGCAGAGCAGGGACTGCGGGCCAACCATCCGTTTTTTCCGAGAGCGGACAAATCCGTTACGGCAAGCATGCTGGAGAGGGAAGCGGTCCTGGTTCCGAAATATCAGTACGACTATACCGACCCTCTGCTTACAGCAGAAGTCGTCTACGGAACCGGCGAAGTATTCCGGACCGGTTCTGCTGCCGGTCCGGGGCCGGTTGAAGAGCTGAAGGCGGATATGGTCTGTCCCTGGGGGCCCGGTTCGATCGATTTTCTGCGCTTTCTCTGCGGGGCGCAGGGTACGATGGGCTTTGTAACGTGGACGACACTGAAAGCGGAGATAAAACCCTCGGAATCGGAGTTGTTTTTTATTGAGGCGGAAGAGCCGGAGGTACTCTCAAAACTGGCTGCAAAACTGCTCTTTAAGCGCGTGCCGGATGACTGCATTATCCTTAATTCAGCCGCATTTGCCGCCGCATTCTCTGAAAATACACAGCAGGAAGCCCTGCTTAAAGGAAAGACTGCCCGGTGGATCCTGATCTGCCGCATCAGCGGATATGAGCGGCGGCCGAAGGAGCGTATCCGGATCTACAACGGCTATTTGAAAGACATCGCAGCATCGTACGGACTTAGCGCAAGTACGATACCTACAGGAGCGGAAGGACTGGAAGCTTTCATTGACTGCCGCCTGGGGGACTGCGACCGTTCAGACATCTACTGGAAATTAAGACGCGGAATGGTGCGTGAGATCCTTTTCCTTAGTCCGCCCAGCCGGACCGGCCTTCTGACCACGATGTTGGAAGATCGCACAAAGGCCTTGCCGAGGGAAAACGTCGGGATACTGATCCAGCCCCAGGTCCAGGGAAGGGCCTTCAGGATCGAGTGCGACCTGTTTCACGCGGAATCAGAGAAAGAGATATGTGAGAACTGCGCCAGGGAAACGGAACAGGCGCTTTTTGCGGCCGGGGCGTTTTTCGACCGGCCCTACGGGGAGCTGCCATCCCTCGTTTATCAGGACGATCCGGCCGGGGTACAGGCGTTGAAAAAGCTGAAATCAGTATTTGACCCGAAGGGTATCCTCAATCCCGGAAAACTCTGTTTTTGAGGTGAGAAAATGGAAAAACTGAGCAATTATAAATATACTATGGATTCCTGTAACCACTGCGGCCAGTGCAAGTGGATACATCCTTCGAGAATGCACGGATGGGATTTTTCCGAGATCTGTCCGATTTTCCGCGAATACGGCTTTGATGCCTGCTCCGGGCAGGGACTGATCAACATCGCAAAGGAGATCATGAACGGGACCCTGCAGTACGGGGACGGGCTTGAGAAAATGCTCTATTCCTGTACGGCGTGCGGGGCCTGTGACGTTAAC
>CADCQD010000130.1 GCA_902803485.1 uncultured Eubacteriales bacterium
ATGATCGATACGATCTACGGTTCCATCGCGGAAAACGTGCGGGAAAGCGCGCTGATCTATTTCCTGATCACCTGCATCTCCTATCCGTTCCTCGCGGCGTATTCCGGCGAATCTGCATTGTGCCGCTCCATGGGTGATTCCAAGATCACCATGAAGGTCTCCATCATCGTGAACCTGGTGAATGTGACCGGAAACGCGCTCCTGATCCTGGTTTTCAGGATGGGCACGGCCGGCGTCGCGATTCCGACGCTGGTGTCCCGTATCCTGGGCGCGGTGCTTTTGTATCTGGTGATCCGTGATAAAAAACGGCCGATCCATTCCACCCTGTCCCGCAGTTTCCGCTTTGATCTCGGCATGATCCGGCAGATCCTGAAGGTGGGGATCCCTTCCGGGATCGACGGTTCTGTTTTCCAGGTGGGAAAACTCCTGGTAGCCAGCCTGATCTCCACCCTGGGTACGGTATCCATTGCCGCTAACGCGGTCACGAATACCCTTTCCACCGTGGTGATCATCCCGGGGAGCGCCATGGGCCTTGCGATGATCACGATCGTCGGGCAGTGTATGGGCGCCGGGGAAGCGGATCAGGCGGTGATGTATACGAAAAAGATCATGAAGTTCGTGCATCTCGCGGTGTTTGCCATCGGAGGACTGATGGCGCTGGGGTCGCCGCTGATCCTCAGGCTGTACAGCCTCAGCGACGAGACCTATCAGATCGCGAGGATCCTGATCCTCACGTACTGCGCGCTGGCGTTTGTGGACTGGCCGGAGAGCTTCGCGCTGCCGAATGCCCTCAGGGCCGGCGGAGACGCGACGTATGTGATGACCATTTCCATGATCTCCATGTGGGCGTTCCGCATCGCCTGTTCCTACCTGTTCGTTCTGGGATTTAAGATGGGCGTATACGGAGTCTGGGCAGCCATGTATGTGGACTGGATCTTCCGTTCGGTGCTGTATGTGCTAAGATTCAGGAGCCGGAAATGGATGCGGCTCCTGGTGAAGAAGGGCTCCGGCCCTTTAGATGATAAAAAAGACGATTCAGAAAGATGAAGGAGAAACCTATGATCCGACTTAACAAGGACGGCGTTTATTACGCGCAGGGAAAACTCGTACCGGCATCGGAAGCGCAGGGCGTACCCTCCGCTGAGGAAGCTTCGAAAAGGACTCTGGCATACAGGATCCTTTCAGCGCACAATCAGTCCGGGAATGACCAGAAGCTTCAGATCCGTTTCGACGCGCTGACTTCTCATGACATTACCTATGTGGGTATTATTCAGACCGCCAGAGCATCCGGCCTTACGGAATTCCCGATGCCTTACGTGCTGACGAACTGCCACAATTCTCTGTGTGCGGTGGGCGGGACCATCAATGAGGACGACCATGTATTCGGCCTGACCTGCGCCCGGAAATACGGCGGCATCTATGTTCCGCCGCACCTTGCGGTCATTCACCAGTACGCGAGGGAAATGCTGTCCGGCGGCGGACGCATGATCCTGGGTTCGGATTCCCATACCCGTTACGGCGCTCTGGGAACCATGGCTGTGGGCGAAGGCGGCCCGGAGCTGGTAAAGCAGCTCTTAAAGCAGACCTATGACATCAATATGCCGGAAGTGGTGGCAGTATATCTCCATGGGACGCCGCGGCCCGGCGTAGGCCCGCAGGACGTGGCCATCGCGCTGGTCGGCGCCGTGTTTGAGAGCGGTTTTGTAAAGAATAAGGTCCTGGAATTTGTGGGTCCCGGCATCCGGCAGCTGTCCGTGGACTTCCGTATCGGCATCGACGTCATGACGACGGAAACCACCTGCCTTTCCTCCATCTGGGAGACCGATGAAAAGGTGCAGGAATTCTTTGAGATCCACGGCCGTCCCGAGGCCTATCAGGAACTTCATCCGGAAGACGGCGCGTATTACCCGTCGGTGGTGGATATTGATCTTTCCGCTGTGGAGCCGATGATCGCGCTGCCCTTTCATCCGTCCAATGCGTATACCATCCGGGAGCTGTATGAGAACCTGGAGGATATCCTTTATGAAACAGAGCAGCGGGCCCGGGTCTCCTTTGGCGACAAGGTGCAGTTTACGCTGCGGGATAAGGTGAAGAACGGAAAGCTTCTGGTGGAACAGGGCGTGATCGCCGGCTGCGCCGGAGGCGGTTTTGAAAACCTCTGCGCCGCGGCGGACATCCTGGAAGGAAAATACATCGGCAGCGGCGAGTTCTCCCTTTCCATTTACCCGGCCTCCCAGCCGGTATATATCGAACTCGTCCGCAACGGCAGCATCGCGAAGTTCATGGAGACCGGCGCGACGGTACGGACCGCGTTCTGCGGCCCCTGCTTCGGCGCGGGAGACGTGCCCAGCAATAACGGCCTTTCCATCCGCCACTCCACGCGGAACTTCCCGAACCGGGAGGGCTCAAAGATCCAGAGCGGGCAGATCGCGTCCGTGGCGCTGATGGACGCGCGCTCCATTGCCGCGACGGCGGCGAACCAGGGTGTCCTGACAGCCGCTACGGATCTGGACGTGGAATACAAGGCGCCGAAGTATTTCTTTGACAGCAGGATCTACGAAAAGCGTGTATATGACGGTTACGGGCATCCGCAGCCGGAAACAGAGATCCGCCGTGGTCCCAACATCGTTGACTGGCCGGAGATGGAGCCTCTTAGGGCAAATCTGATCATGCGCGTGGTTTCCGAGATCCATGATCCGGTCACGACGACGGATGAACTGATCCCTTCCGGAGAGACTTCTTCCTATCGTTCGAA
>CADCQD010000131.1 GCA_902803485.1 uncultured Eubacteriales bacterium
CAGAGTATGAACAGCTCGTTACAGTAGAGAGAAAAGCGGTAGCGGAAAGACTCAAGGAAGCCAGAGCGTTCGGCGACCTTTCCGAGAACGCGGAATATGACGCCGCGCTGGAGGAGCAGAGCCAGATCGAAAATCAGATCGGCCAGATCGAAGAGATCCTGAAGAATTCTGAAGTTGTGGAGAACACCGGAGATGAGAGCCGTGTATTTATCGGCGCCGTCGTGACGGTTTTTGACGAGGAAGAACAGGAAGAGTTTGATATTACGATCGTTGGCGCTAATGAAGCAAACAGCCTGAATAATATGATCTCTCATGATTCGCCGCTTGGCGCGGCGCTTCTGGGTTCCGCCATCGGTGATACGGTCGCGGTGGAAGCACCTGCGGGAACCTTCAGCTACAGGATCATGAATATCAGAAGACAGTAACAGGTCAGAGAGAAAAGGAGCGTTTATGGCAGAAGAAAACAGCCGCAGCATGCAGACACAGGATGAAAACCAGCTGATCCGGATCCGGAGAGATAAGCTTGCCGAACTGAAAAAGGCAGGCCGGGATCCTTATGTGATCACAAAATTCGATCAGGATGCCCACACAGCGGATATTCTGGCGGATTACCCGTCTTTTGAAGGAAAGACCGTGAAGATCGCAGGTCGCCTGATGTCGAAACGTGTCATGGGCAAGGCTTCTTTCTGCAACGTAAAGGACCTGACAGGGGGCATTCAGTGCTATGTGGCCAGGGATGATCTGGGCGATGACGAATATGCCGCGTTCAAAAAGATGGACATTGGCGATAATGTGGGCGTGGAAGGCTTTGTTTTCACAACGAAGACCGGAGAAGTGACTGTTCACGCGAAGAAGATCACGCTCTTCACAAAAGCGCTCCAGATCCTTCCGGAAAAATACCACGGCCTTACGGATACGGACCTTCGTTACAGACAGCGCTATGTGGATCTTTTCATGAATGACGAGTCCAGGGAGATCCTGGTAAAGCGTTCTCTGATCCTGAAAGAGATCCGGAAATTCCTGGACGCGAAGGGATTCCTTGAAGTAGAAACTCCCATGCTGGTCTCCAATGCCGGCGGTGCTGCGGCACGCCCGTTCCTGACGCATTTTAACGCGCTGGATCAGGATATGAAGCTCCGCATTTCTCTGGAATTATATCTGAAGCGTCTGATCGTGGGCGGCCTGGAACGCGTTTATGAGATCGGCCGCGTATTCCGGAACGAGGGTATCGATACCCGTCATAATCCGGAATTCACCATGATGGAGCTGTACCAGGCATATACGGATTATCACGGAATGATGGACCTTACGGAAGAAATGTTCCGGACCGTCGCCCAGAAAGTGAACGGCACCACCATCGTCCATGTGGGCGACCTGGAAATTGATCTGGGGAAGCCTTTCGAGCGGATCACCATGATCGAAGCCGTCCGGAAGTATACCGGCGTGGACTTTGACGAGATCCGGACATTGGAGGGCGCCAGGGAAGCCGCAAAGGCGCATCATGTGGAATTTGAAGAACGTCATAAGTGGGGCGATATCGTGAATCTCTTCTTTGAAGAATTCTGTGAAGAGCACATGCTGCAGCCCACCTTTGTCTGCGACCATCCGGTGGACGTTTCGCCGCTGACCAAAAAGAAGCCCTCAGATCCCCGTCTGGTGGAACGGTTCGAGCTGTTCATCAACTGCGGAGAAATGTGCAACGCCTATTCCGAGCTGAATGATCCGGATGACCAGAGGGAACGTTTCCGCGAGCAGGAGAAGGCCCTGGCAGCCGGAGATGAAGAGGCCAATACGACGGATGAGGATTTCCTCCGGGCACTGGAATACGGCATGCCGCCCACAGGAGGCATCGGCTATGGCATTGACCGGCTGGTGATGCTGCTGACCGGCGGCCCCGCAATCCGTGACGTACTGCTTTTCCCGACCATGAAGACGCTGGAAGGCGGCGAGCGGAAGAATGCGGAAAACAACGCGGCACAGGCAGCGGCGAAAGCCGCGGCTTCAGGCATGGAAGCAGCCGCGCCGGAAACGGCTCCTAAAACAGAAGAAGTCATAGACTTCTCCAATGTAGTGATCGAGCCCTTATTCCAGGACTATGTGGACTTTGAAACTTTCAGCAAGTCTGACTTCCGTGTGGTGAAGGTCCTGGCTTGTGAAGCAGTTCCGAAGTCGAAGAAGCTGCTCCGGTTCACTCTGGACGACGGCTCCGGCACAGAACGCACCATCCTTTCCGGCATTCATGCCTTCTACGAACCGGAAGAACTCATCGGAAAGACTTGCGTAGCCATCACGAATCTGCCGCCCAGAGCCATGATGGGAATCGAAAGCTGCGGCATGCTGATCAGCGCGCTGCACAAGGAAGGCGAAGAAGAACGGCTGAATCTTCTGATGGTGGATCCGCATATCCCCGCAGGCGCGAAGCTGTATTAAGCTGCATAGCGTAAGCCGGAAAATAAAAATGACACATGACGACACAGGGCTGTCACTCTAAAATGGCAGCCCTGTTTTTTCGTATTGCCTGGCTGGTATCATAATCATTTGTTTTTATTCCTGAGTTCGTATATAATACAGGATATAAGAGAACCGAAGGCTCCGGCAAGCCGGAAAGCGGTCAAGCGGTTTCATGCGATATGTACTTACGCCAGGAAACACTGTTTTGCGGACCAGAGAGAAAGCCGGCTTCCGGGATCGTTGACGAGAGGAAAAATATCATGGGCGATATACAGAAAGCAGCGGTTATCACAGGCGGCGCAAATGGCATCGGGAAATGTATCGCAGACGCGTTACAGC
>CADCQD010000132.1 GCA_902803485.1 uncultured Eubacteriales bacterium
CCTGATGCCGGATACAGAGAAAGAGCTGGTTTCCTGCGACCTGACGGAAAGAAAGACGGAAAGGATCCGGGAGAACGCGGACCGCTGCGGTTTCTCCTTTATCCGGACCATGATCCGGGACGCGTCCGTATGGGATCCCGCGTTCAGCAGCAGATTTGATCTGGTGATCCTGGACGTCCCATGCTCGGGGATCGGAGTGATCGGGAAGCGGCCGGAGATCCGGATGCATGCGGACAGAGAGGCAAGAAAGCAGCTTTCCCTGATCCAGGCCGGGATCCTTCATTGCCAGGCAGGTTATGTAAAGCCCGGAGGGACCTTGCTGTATTCGACCTGTACGATCGCGCCGGAAGAGAATCATCTCCAGGTGCGGAGCTTTCTGGATACGCATCCGGAATTTGAACCGGAAGGCTTCAGAAACAACCTGGGCGCCGCTTTTTCGGATCAGCCGGGCCCGGACAGGGGATGTTTCCAGATCCTTCCCGGACAGTTCGGTTCAGACGGCTTTTTTATGGCCAGGATGAGAAAACGGGAGTGCTGATATGACAGATATCAAACGGATGACCCGCGAAGAATTAAAATGCTTTCTTTCGGAAATGGGAGAAAAAGCCTTCCGCGCGGATCAGATCTTTTCCTGGATACACGAAAAAAGGTGCGTATCCTTTCAGGAGATGACCAATCTTTCAAAAACGCTGCGGGAACAGCTGTATAAAACCGCGGAGCTTCCGGTACTAAAGATCGAGGACCTGAAGATCAGCGCGCTGGACGGCACCAGAAAGTATCTCTTTTCTCTTTCTGACGGCAACGTGATCGAAAGCGTCCTGATGCGGTACAAGTTCGGAAACAGCGTCTGCGTCAGCTCCCAGGTGGGCTGCCGCATGGGATGCAGATTCTGCGCCTCCACCATCGGCGGCGTGGTCAGGAACCTGAAAGCGTCAGAGATCCTGGATGAGGTGTACGCCATTGAAAGGGATACCGGAGAGAATGTCTCCCATGTGGTGGTGATGGGTTCCGGAGAACCTTTTGACAACTATGAGGAAGTGGTCAGGTTCCTGAGGCTTCTGACAGACCCGGCAGGACAGAATATGAGCCGCAGGAATATTACGGTATCCACCTGCGGGATCCCGGAGAAGATCCGCAGGTTCGCGGAAGAAGACATCAGCATCCAGCTGGCGCTGTCTCTGCACGCGCCGGATGACG
Organism: uncultured Eubacteriales bacterium; assembly: GCA_902803485.1. Taxonomy (GTDB): domain Bacteria; phylum Bacillota; class Clostridia; order Lachnospirales; family Lachnospiraceae; genus UBA1267. The sequence continues at coordinate 1,198 of CADCQD010000132.1, forward strand.
GGATCCGGAAAAAGCTGATGCCTGTCGCGAATCAGTATCCTCTCAAGGACGTCCTGGCGGCATGTGACGCGTATTTTGAGAAGACCGGAAGACGGGTGACCTATGAATACGCGCTGGTCAGAGACGTGAACGCGGATGTTTCTTCGGCGGAGAAGCTGGGACGGCTCCTTCAGGGAAGGAACGCGCTGGTCAACCTGATCCCGGTAAACAGCATTCAGGAAAGAAGCTATGAAAAGCCGGACCGGGAGGCGCTTCTCGCCTTCCAAAATGCGCTTGCAAAATATGGAATAAATGCTACTATTAGAAGGGAAATGGGCGCCGATATCCAGGGCGCCTGCGGACAGCTTCGAAGAAGCTATTTGGAAAATGGCCGGAAAGGAGCACTGACGGAATGAGAATTCTTGGCAGGACGGATATTGGCCTGAAACGCAAGAATAATGAAGATACGTTCTACATATCCGAGAGCCCGGTAGGGATCTTTGACGCGTTCATGGTCGTCGCTGACGGCATGGGCGGTTATTCCTACGGGGAAGTGGCGTCGGGAAAGTGTGTGGATACGATCGTGAATTATATCAGGACAGCCGCGTTTGATTTCCCGCAGATCATTCTGAGACGCGCTGTGGAAGCCGCGAACGCGCGGGTCCGCAGGGAAGCGCAGTCTCTGATGAGTTTCGGCATGGGAACGACCTGCGTAGCTGCCGGTGTGATCAACGGGCACATTTACGCTGCGAATATCGGAGACAGCAGGCTGTACCTGATCAACGCGAAGGATTATTCGATCAGGCAGATCACCAAGGACCACTCCTTTGTGGAGGAGCAGGTCGCGAACGGGCTGATGGAACGCGGAAGCGAAGAATATGAGAGCCAGAAGAACGTGATCACCCGCGCGGTAGGCATCTATGACAAGGTCGAACCTGACCTGTTTGATTTCGATCTGAAGGAGGGGGATTATCTCCTTCTTTGTTCGGATGGCCTTACGAACATGCTGAATGACGTGGTGATCAAAAACCTGATCCTGGACGATACGTTTTCTCTGGAAAGAAGATTGGATTCATTGATTGAAAATGCGAATAAAAATGGCGGAAAAGACAATATTACCGTTGTCCTCTTTGAGAAAGATGAGGTGACGGCATGATCAGAACAGATACGATACTGGCCGGACGCTACCAGATCCTGGAATTGATCGGTTCCGGCGGAATGGCGGACGTATATAAAGCTGCGGACCTGAAACTTGGAAGGCCCGTGGCTGTAAAGGTGCTGAAACAGCACCTGAGCGAGGACGCGGCTTTCGTGAAACGGTTCCAGGTAGAGGGACAGGCGGCAGCGTCACTGAACAACCCGAATATCATCAGTATTTATGACGTAGGCAGCCAGAACGGTATTTATTATATCGTTATGGAGCTGATCAACGGAATTACACTGAAGGAATACATCAGAAGAAAGGGGATGCTGACTGCCCGGGAGACCATGGCGATCACCGCGCAGGTGGCGGTAGGCTTAAGAGCCGCTCACGCGAAGCATATCGTGCACCGGGACATCAAGCCTCAGAACATCATCCTTTCCCGGGAAGGCAAGGTCAAGGTCACGGACTTCGGTATTGCCCGTGCCATTACGGATGAAACCAAGTCCACAAACAATAACAATGCCATGGGAAGCGTGCATTACATCGCGCCGGAACAGGCCAAAGGCCTGATGTGCGATGAGCGCAGCGATATTTACTCTCTGGGCATTGTCATGTATGAAATGATCACAGGGCAGGTTCCTTTTGACAAGGAGTCTTCCATTGCCGTTGCCCTGGCTCACATGAACGAGACCATGGTGCCGCCCAGTGATCTGAACGCGGACTGCCCGGTCGCTCTGGAGCAGATCATTTTCCGCTGCACCCAGAAGTCCCGGGAACGCCGTTACCACAACTGTACCGAGCTTCTTGCGGATCTGAAGATCGCGGTTTCCTCTCCGGATTTCAACTTTGAAAAACAGGAGCAGGAGAACCTGATGAAGAGCGATACGCTGGTGTTCTCTCCGGAGGAAGTGGAGAATGTGCGGCGGATGGCTTCGGGGTCAGCTGTTACCGTGGTGAACGGAGAAAATGAAGAGACTGAGATCCAGCAGGATCCGGGAAACAGCTCAAAGCGCGTGCAGGTGGATGACAGAGACAAACGCCGCAAGCGTGATACCGGCGGCCTGTTCCGGGAAGACCAGCGCGAGGATGAAAAGAACGCGTTTGACAGGATCGTGCTCCTTACCGGCGTGATCGTAGGCGCGATCATTATCTGCCTGATCATTTATATCGTGGCTTCTTTAAGCGGATGCCTGCAGAATGACGTTGGGAAAAAGCCCTCCAATTCTCAGACGTATCCTTCAGAAAGCTATGTGCAGCCGGAAGAGGAACCCTCCAGTTCCGAGGAGGAGATCACCCTGGAGACCGTGCCTGAGGAAGAATTTGATCCTGAAACGATGACGGTGGTCCCGAACGTTGTGGGCATGCAGCTTCAGAACGCGATCAATACGCTGAAAAACGCGGAACTTGAATATAAGATCTCTTCGAATATCATGTATTCGGATGATTATAAGATCGGTCTGATCTGCAAACAGAGCTATGAAGAGGGCACCCGTGTCCAGAAGCACAGCGTGATCATGATCTATATGTCGCAGGGTACGGATAAGTTCGAGATCAAGGAGTCCTATGTGGGCGGACCGGTGGCGGCCTTCCGCAATGATATTTCCAAGTTTACGGACATCATCAACGTCATATATGAAAAGGTGCTGGATGACAATGTTCCTGCCAATACGATCATTTCCATCGAGCCTTCTTCCGGCCTTGTAACGAGCGGAGATACGGTGACCGTCCGCTACAGCGTGGGTCCCGAATATGTCCTTGTGCCGAATCTTTACGGATATACCAAGGCGGAAGCGGAGATCCTGCTTTCGGATTACGGCCTTGTGCTGGGCGGCGTTTCGGAAAGAAATGACGACAGCATCGAGCCCGGACGCGTCTGCGGACAGTCCAGAGACGCGGGCAGCAGGATCCGGAACGGTTCTTCTGTGGATATCGTACTGAGCCTTGGCGTCAAGATGGTGACGATCCCTGACTGGATCAGTGTGGGCATCGCCCAGGAGGACGCGGAGTACGGCCTGCAGTCTGTCGGCCTGACCTATATCATCGAGGAGCAGTACAGCGCGGACGTGGAGCCCGGCTGCCTGATCTCCATGAGCCACGAACCCGGCGCGACCGTTCGCCATGACGAGGTGATCACCCTGTACATCAGCAAGGCGGAAGAAACTGAAACGCCTGCGGAAGAGGAAACGGTAAAGATCCCCAATCTCATTGATTCCCTGGTACAGGCGCCTGCGGACAATCCGGACGTGCTTACGGCGCAGAAGCAGCTGACAGCGCTGGGATTCCGCGAAGAAAACATCGTGCTCGTACCGAGTCCTACAGATAACCCGAACTTTAATTATCTGGTATACGATCAGAGCCCCGCGCAGCAGACGCAGGTAAAACTCAGCGAGATCCCGGGATATGTGATCACGTTGTACTATTATTCGTATACTCCGCCTGAAACACCTCCGCCGGAGACTCCGGAAACACCGGAAGCTTCGCAGCCTCCGCAGGAAGAACCTGCGCCCTGATGACGGAAGGCAGTATGGAGCACGAAGGCAGAATTATGAAGGGAATTGCCGGATTCTACTACGTGGATGACGGCAAGGACATTTACGAATGCAAGGCCAGAGGTCTCTTCCGGAAGACGCGCGTTAAGCCTCTTCCGGGAGACTTCGTCCGGTTTTCCGTTACACCGGATACGGACATCCTCGGAGGATATGTAGAGGAACTGCTTCCGAGGAAGAATTCCATGATCCGGCCGGAAGCCGCGAATGTAGACCAGGTGTTTCTGGTCTTTTCGGCGTCCTCTCCGGACCCGAATATGGAGATGCTGAACCGGTATCTTGTGATGTGCGCGCATCAGGATATTCCCGTGGTGCTGGTGATCAATAAATGTGATCTTGGCCAGAAGGAGACGGAAGAAAAAGTCCGGCGGTGGTTTTCCGGGACCATTTATCCGGCGGTATACATTTCCGTACTCGAAAACCGGAATATCGACGCGCTGAAGACTCTCATGAAGGGTAAAGTGACTGCCTTTGCCGGTCCTTCCGGTGTGGGCAAGTCGTCGCTTTTAAATCTGCTCTTCGGGGAGGAACGCATGGAGACCGGCAGCCTCAGTGAAAAGATCAGCCGCGGAAAGAACACCACAAGGCATACGGAGATGTTCCGCGCCGCGGAGGATACCTATGTGTTTGATACACCGGGCTTTACTTCCGTAGAACTGGATCATATTCCGCCGGAAGAACTTATGTATGATTTTCCGGAGTTCGCGGAATGGATCCCGGAATGCCGGTTTTCTTCCTGCAGGCATATCGGAGAACACGGCTGCGGCGTCCGGAAAGCGGCAGAAGACGGCCGGATCCCGGAAGAACGTTATCTGAATTATACGAAGATCTACAAATACTTATCAACGATCAGGAGATATTGATGAAAAATCAGGTACTGATCGCGCCTTCGGTTTTAGGCGCTGATTTTCTTGATCTGGGAAATGAGATCCGCGCCATTACGGATGGCGGCGCGGATTATATCCATTTTGACGTGATGGACGGCCGGTTCGTACCGGAGATCTCGTTTGGCGAACTTCTTCTGCGTCAGATGAAACAGGCGGCAGAACTTCCTGTGGATGTTCATCTTATGGTGGAGGAGCCGGAAAAGCATATCGATTCTTTTATCCGCGCAGGCGCGGACCGGATCACGGTGCATCTGGAGAGTACGGACCAGGTCCCGGAGATCCTGGAACGTTTGAAAAATGCCGGGACCGATCCCGGCATCTCCATAAATCCGGAAACGCCTGTGGAGGCTGTTTTTCCGTATCTGGACCGGCTCGGCAGCGTTCTGATCATGACCGTGCACCCCGGTTTCGGCGGACAGCATTTTATTGAAGCCTCTCTTGACAGGATCCGCGCGCTCCGGAAGGAGATCGGCCGGAGAGGACTTGCCGTGCGGATCGCCGTGGACGGAGGCATCAATATGGATACGGCCGTATCCGCAAAAGAAGCCGGCGCGGACTTTTTTGTATGCGGGACCTTTGTGTTCCGTAATGACCGGGCGGCGAACATCAGAGCCCTCAGGGCCGTATTGTAAAGGAGTCCGGGAGTTGAAAAAAAGGATCTTAACTATCCTTCTCGCCTGCGCGCTTATCTGTGTTTCCGGATGCGTGCATCTGGATTTTACTCTGGGACATCATATCGCGGTCAGTTCCGGAGGCATCAGGATTACTGAAGAAGAACTCAGACTCATCGCACTGCAGTATAAGACCGAAAATGAAAGCTATTACAAGCCTCTTTTCGGCATGGATTTCTGGCAGATGAAGGTCACGGAGGATCTGACTTACGAAGAATATATCCGTGAGTATTATATCTTCAATGAATGCAGAGCGATCCTGTGCCTGCTTGAGATCGCGGATGAACAGGGGATCTCGCTGACAGGCGCGGAAAAGGAGGAAGCTTCAGCTGCCGCGGAGGCGTATTTCCAGGCGCTGACAGAGGACGCGAAGACGTTTACCGGCGCGGATGCCGGTGACGCGGAGGAGCTGTTCCGCGCGTACATGATCGCGGGGAAGACGGTGGAGAAACTGATCGAAGGCAAAAAGCTGGAGGTCAGTGATGAAGAAAGCCGGGTGGCGGACTTCGCGATCATCCGCCTGGGTTCCCAGAAAGAAGCGGAAGAGATCCTGGCGCGTTACCAGGCAGGGGAAAGCTTTCTGACACTCGCGAAGGAGAATTCACTGGATGAGAAGATCGAATATACCGCTTCCCGGGAAGATCTGCTTCCTGCCGCGGCGGATATCGTGTTTTCCATGAGCAGCGGCGATATCAGTGATATTATTCTCGCGGGAGACAGTTATTTTATCATCTATCTTGAAAACAGCTATGATACGCTGCTTTCATTGAATCATAAAAGGAATCTCCTTGCCGAACGCCGTTTTGAGGGCTGGAAGGACGTATACGAGGAGTATCTCGGCGGAAGCGAACTGAAACGGGACAACCGGATGTTTCAGGCGCTGTCGCTTTCAGAGGACGGAGATTTTCCTTATACCGATATGTTCGGGTTTATCCGTTCGTACTAGTCGTTTCTGCATATCCGGGAAACGTACGATTGTATAGAAAAAACAGGAAAAGGGCTTTGACGGTCCTGGCAGCGGTTCTGATCCTCGGTGTTGTGTATTTGCTGGATAAGGGAAAAAACGGCCCGGAAGAACGGGTAGTTCTTTCGGACAGTCCGGACCTGATCCCGGCGCCGGAGACGGAGGAACTGCGCCCGGAAGAAAGTGCGCGGATCTGTGTGTTTATTACCGGCTGCGTGGTATCGCCCGGGGTCTACACGGTTTCGGAGGGTACCAGGATCTACGAGGTTTTAGAGCTTGCGGGCGGTTTTTCCGAAGACGCGGAAAGGAACGCCGTGAATCTGGCGGAAACGGTCCGTGACGGTGAAGCGATCCTCATTCCGTCGGTTTCCGATATGGAAACCGCAGCTCAGCTTTCTTCTGTTTCACTGGCCGGCGGACTTGTGAATATCAATACCGCAGGCCTGGAGGAGCTGATGACGCTTCCCGGCATCGGAAAAGCGAAGGCTGAAGCGGTGATCGCTTACAGAACGGACCACGGAGGTTTCACTTCAGTTGAAGGACTGATGGAGGTAACTGGGATCGGAGAAGGCATTTTCAGCCGTATCCGTGATAAAATCAAGGTTTAGGTGACAAACAGATGGCGAAAATACTGGTTGTGGATGATGAAAAAATGATCGTAAAGGGTATCCGTTTTTCACTGCTTCAGGAGCAGTGGGAAGTGGACTGCGCATATGATGGAGAAGAAGGGCTGGAGCTGGCCAGAAAGACGGAGTATGACCTGGTGCTTCTGGATATCATGCTCCCGAAGATGGACGGCCTCACGGTATGCCGGGAGATCCGGGAGTTTTCCAATATGCCGATCATTATGCTGACCGCGAAGGGCGATGATATGGATAAGATCATGGGCCTGGAGTACGGCGCGGATGACTATATCACAAAGCCGTTCAATATTCTGGAGGTCAAAGCCAGGATGAAGGCCATCATGAGAAGGAGCCGTCCTTCGGGCAGCCCGCCGGAGAAGGAGGATGCTCCGGAGGTTCCGAACATCATTACTGCCGGCGACCTGAGGCTGGATATCGAGAATGAGCGGATCTTTGTAGAAGGACGTGAAGTCAATATTACGGCCAGGGAATTCGACGTACTGCATCTTCTGGTCACGAATCCGAATAAAGTGTACAGCCGTGAAAAGCTTCTGGAGCTGATCTGGGGCGCGGATTACCCGGGCGACGCGCGTACTGTGGACGTACATATCCGCCGTCTCCGGGAAAAGATCGAGAAAAACCCCTCGCAGCCGAAGTATGTACAGACCAAATGGGGCGTAGGATATTATTACAAAGATGAAACGGGTATTTAATTCACTCAAGGGCAGGATCACTGCCGGTATGCTTCTGATCGGCATACTTCCTGTGATCCTGCTTCATTTTATCGTTATCAATTCATACGAGTACAATCTGATCGAGCAAAGGAAGATCGAGATCCATCAGAGGTGCAACCGGATCTGCGCGAGACTCGGAAGCAACGCGGATATCCGCGATTCACTGACTCTGGAGCTGGTGGATATACTGAACTGGTATTCCACTGCGTACGGCGGGCGTATTCTGGTGGTGGACGGCGCGTACAGGATCGCGTTCGATTCGTATAATGCGGATCTGGGCAAGAA
>CADCQD010000133.1 GCA_902803485.1 uncultured Eubacteriales bacterium
CAAGGAGGCTCTTCGTGCTGTCCGTGATGAAATTCAGCCGGCTGTCAAAGCTTCTGAGGAACCAGATGACCACCGTCGCCACAAAAATGATCGTAAATGCCCGCTGAATAAAATCCTTCGCTTTTTCCCAGAGCAAAAGCCCGGTACTTCTGAGGGACGGGATCCGGTAATTCGGAAGCTCCATAACAAAGGGCACAGGTTCCCCCTTGAATATCGTATGCCGCAGTACCAGCGCTACAAGGATGCCGGTCACGATACCTGCGAGATAGATCACGATCATTGCCAGAGCGGATCCCCGGGCAAAAAAGGCAGCCGCGAAGACAGAATAGATCGGGATCTTTGCGGAGCAGCTCATATAGGGAGTCAGAAGGATCGTCATCTTCCGGTCTCTGTCTGAAGAGGAGGTACGTGTCGCCATAATGGCCGGCACGGAGCAGCCGAATCCGATCAGGAGCGGCACAAAGCTTTTCCCGGAAAGGCCGATCTTACGAAGCGGCTTATCCATGAAAAACGCGATCCTCGCCATATAACCCGTATCTTCCAGGATCGACAGGAAGAAAAACATGACAACGATCACCGGAAGGAAACTTACGACCGAACCGACGCCGGCAAAAATTCCGTCAATGATCAGCGAATGCACCACCGGATTGATCCCGTAGGCTGCCAGGCCCCGGTTCGCAAGGCCGGCGGCAGCATCGATCCCCATCGCAAGAAGATCCTGCAGGCCGGTCCCGATCAGGCCGAACGTCAGGTAAAAGATCAGGCCCATGACGGCGATGAACACCGGGATCGCCGTATATTTCCCGGTCAGCACCCGGTCCATTTTCGCGGACCGGATATGCTCCCGGCTTTCGTGCGGTTTGATCACCGCTGCCGCGACCGCGTTTTCTATGAAGCGGTAGCGCATGTCCGCGAGCGCCGCGTTCCGGTCCAGCCCCGTCTCCGTTTCCATCTGCACGATAATGTGTTCCAGAAGTTCCCGCTCGTTCTCATCCAGCTTCAGCAGGTCCTCCATACCGCTTTCACCTTCAATGAGTTTGGCGGTACAGAATCTCGCGGAGATCCCCGCCCGGTCCGCGTGATCCGATACCAGATGGATCACCGCGTGGATGCAGCGGTGGACCTGGGAGTCCTCCTCGCAGAAGTCCGTCACCTTCGGAAGGACCCTGTTCGACGCCGTTTCCAGCGCTTTCGCGGTGAGTTCGGAAATACCGGAGCCCTTGATGGCTGAGATCGGGATCACCGGGACCCCGAGGATCTCGGTCATCTTTACGATATCCACCGTACCGCCGTTCGCGGTGACTTCATCCATCATATTGAGCGCCACTACCGTGGGGATCCTGAGCTCCAGAAGCTGCAGCGTCAGGTAAAGATTCCGCTCGATATTGGTGGCGTCCACGATATTGATGATCCCGTCCGGGTGGCTGTTGATAATAAAATCTCTGGATACGACCTCTTCCTGCGTATAGGGACGCAGCGAATAAATGCCGGGAAGATCCACCACGCTGCAGTTCTTCGTCCCTTTGATCGCGCCCATCTTCTGGTCGACTGTGACCCCGGGGAAATTCCCTACATGCTGGTTGGAGCCTGTCAAGGCATTAAATAACGTGGTTTTTCCACTGTTCTGATTTCCCGCAAGCGCAAAAATCATGGTTCCGCCTCCACTTCGATCTGCATGGCGTCATCATTTCTGAGCGTCAGTTCATAGCCACGGATCCGGATCTGCATGGGATCTCCCAAAGGCGCCACTTTAATCTTCGTTACTTTGGTACGCGGGATCAGTCCCATATCCAGAAGCCTGCAGCGGAGCGCGTTCTCTCCGCCTACAGAAATGATCGTTCCGCTTTTTCCGGTCTCAAGTTCATTCAGTGTCATATTGCATTCTCCTTCACATATGATAAGGATCCTTCTCATATGCGCGTTTTATTCAAGTTCAAACGCTCCTGTATACAGCTGATAATACTTTCCTCTTTGTTCGATCAGCTGTTCATGGGTGCCACGTTCAATGATCACGCCATGCTCCAGTACCATGATCACGTCTGAATTCTGTACGGTGGACAGGCGGTGCGCGATGACAAAGACCGTGCGGTTCTGCATCAGCTTGTCCATTCCATGCTGCACCAGCGCCTCCGTCCTGGTATCAATGGAGGAAGTGGCTTCGTCCAGGATCATGACCGGCGGGTCTTCAATGGCCGCCCGCGCGATGGACAACAGCTGCCGCTGTCCCTGGGAAAGGTTGGATCCGCTGCCGTCGATCACCGTATCATATCCATCCGGAAGACGCGTGATGAAATCATGGGCATTGGCCAGCTTCGCGGCTTCCTCCACCTCCGCGTCCGTCGCGTCCAGTTTGCCGTAACGGATATTTTCGCGGATCGTTCCGGTAAACAGGTTCACATCCTGAAGCACCATGCCCAGGGATTTCCTGAGGGCGTTCTTTTTGATGTCCCGGACAGGGATCCCGTCATAGGTAATATCTCCCTGCTGGATGTCATAGAACCGGTTGATCAGGTTCGTAATGGTCGTTTTGCCCGCGCCGGTGGAGCCTACAAATGCTACTTTCTGGCCGGGCTCCGCGTAAAGGGTGATGTCCTTCAGCACCGGCTTATCCTCCACATAGGAGAAATCCACATGGCTCAGCCGGACGTCGCCCTCCAGTTTGATATAGAAGAACGTGCCGTCGCCCTTCGGTACCTTCCAGGCCCAGATATGAGTCTTTTCCTCACATTCCGTCAGAGTGCCGTCCGCGTTTTCTTTCGCGTTCACCAGGGTTACGGTGCCCTCATCCACTTCCGGCTCCTCATCGACCAGGTCAAATACACGCTTCGCGCCGGCAGTGGCCATTACGATGGCATTGGTCTGCTGCGCCACGTTATTGACGGTCTGGGTAAATGTACGGGACAGCTGAAGGAAGGATACCACAGTACCCAGCGTCAGAAGCGACATACCCGTCAGCGTCAGGTTCGGCAGCTTAAAGGATACCAGGATCGCGCCGAAGACTGCCAGGAGCACATACTGCAGATGGCCCAGGTTCATCATCACGGGGCCCATCATGGAAGCAAAAGCGTTGGCTCGCCGGGAGGCATGGAACAGTTCCTCATTATTCTTAAGGAATTCCTCTGTGACCTCCGGCTCATGATTAAACACCTTCACCACGCGCTGGCCGCTGATCATCTCCTCCACGAAACCGTTCAGCTGGCCGATCTTCTGCTGCTGCGCCACAAAGTTTTTCCCGGATCTGCCGGCGATGCGTACCGTCAGCTGCATCATCAGGAAAACAAAAACCAGAACAAACAGCGTCATCCATACGGACTGGATCAGCATGGAAACAAACGTGGAAAGGATCGTGATCAACGTCGAGACCAGGTTCGGAATGGTCTGCGACAGCAGCTGCCGGAGGGTGTCGATATCGTTCGTGTAATGAGACATGACGTCGCCATAGGTATTCGTGTCAAAATACCTGATGGGCAGTGTCTGCATATGGCTGAACATGTCATTGCGGATATCGCGCTGAATGCTCTGCGCCATAACCGCGAAGATCCGGCTGCTGGTGAAAGACGCCGCGATTCCCGTAAGGAAGATCAGCGCCAGTTTCGCGATATACCTTAGAAGCGGCCCGCCCTCAAAAACGCCTTTGGCCGCCATGGGCGCAATATACTTATCGATCATTGTCCCGAGGGCCATCGCCGCGATGACTCCCACCAGGGCATTGATGATAATGCAGATGATCGCGGCCAGGACCCGGCCTTTATACCGGAGCAGGTAGCGGAGGACGCGCTTCAGGACCGTAAAGTCCATTTTCTGACCGGGAATACGCATACCGCGCATCCCGGGGCCCATTCCGCCGCCCCTCTGCCGGGTGGCGTCCGCGTTCTTTTCATTCGGATGCTTATGACTGCTTACATGAGGAAGAGGTTCATTCGACATGGCTCTTTTTTCATTCTCTGCCATCGCTGCTGTCCCCCTTTCTCTGAGATTCATAAACTTCCCGGTAGATCGGATTGCTCCTCAGAAGTTCTTCATGGGTACCCACAGCGTTGATCCTGCCGCCTTCCATAACGATGATCATGTCCGCGTCCTTCACCGAAGAGATCCTCTGCGCAATGATCAGCTTTGTGGTCTCCGGAATATACTCCCGGAATGAGCGCTGGATCTCCGCGTCAGTCGCCGTATCCACCGCGGACGTGGAATCATCCAGGATCAGGACCTTCGGCTTTTTCAGAAGCGCTCTCGCGATACAGAGACGCTGCCGCTGCCCGCCGGAGACGTTGCTGCCGCCCTGTTCAATATAGGTATCGTACTTATCCGGAAATTCATTAATGAATCCGTCTGCCGCTGCCAGTTTCAGCGCGTGGATGATCTCTTCATCTGTCGCGTCCGGATCGCCCCAGCGCATGTTCTCCTTGATCGTTCCTGAAAACAGCACGTTTTTCTGAAGCACCATGGCCACCGCGTCGCGAAGCGCCTTCATCTCATACTTTCTTACGTCTACGCCGCCCACCAGGACCTGGCCTTCCGTCACGTCATACAGCCTCGGGATCAGCTGCACCAGGGTGGATTTGGAAGACCCGGTACTTCCGATAATGCCGACGGCAGCGCCGGAGGGGATCCTGAGATCCACGCCGGTAAGGCATTCCCGGTTTTCATCGCCTGCGTAACTGAAGCTGACGTTTTTGAATTCGATCGCGCCGTTTTGGACCTCCCTGACAGGATCCGCCGGATCCGTGATGGTGGTCTTCTCGCCCAGCACCTCATAGATACGCCGCATGCTCTCCCTGGAGATCGTCATCATCACGAAGATCATGGAAAGGCCCATGCAGCTCATCAGGATCTGCATGGCATACGCGATCACAGACGTCAGGAGTCCCGTGGTAAACACGTCTCCCATAAACCGGAAGGTCACGGGCTCGCCGTTCACGATGAAATGAGCACCGAACCAGACCACCAGGATCATAGCCGTATAGGATATGAACATCATGATCGGGCCGTTCCATACCAGGATCCGTTCTACTCTGGAAAATTCACTGTAGATCTCGTTCGAAACGTTATTGAATTTGTCCCGTTCATAATCTTCCCGGACGAAACTCTTTACGACCCGGATGCCCCGCAGATTTTCCTGCACCGTATTGTTCATCCGGTCCACTTTCTTGAATATCTGCGCGAAGATGGGAAATACTTTCCGGGCAAGAAGCATCAGCGCGGCGGAAAGGACCGGGATGGTCGCCAGCACCAGAACCGCCAGCTTCCAGCTGATCACGAAAGTCATGATCACAGCAAACAGCAGCGTTACCGGCGTACGGACTGCCATCCGGATGGCCATGGTAAACGTATTCTGAACATTCGACACGTCTGTTGTCAGACGCGTGATCAGGGACGAGGTGGAAAACTTATCGATATTCTCGAAGGAGAAGGTCTGCACATTCCTGAACATGTCCTCCCTCAGATTCTTGCCGAAGCCGGTGCCTGCTCTGGCGCCGATAAATGATCCCATAAGGCCGAACATCAGAGAGCATAAAGCAAAACTGATCAGGATCAGGCCTGTTTTCACGATATAGGACAGATCGGCATTCGCGAAGCCGACGTCGATCAGATCCGCCATCTTCAGAGGGATCAGCATCTCCATGCCCACTTCGCCCATCATAACGAGCATCGTGATCCATGCGGGACGTCTGAATTCCCTGAGACTGCCAAGGAGCCGCTTAATCATGTCGAGTCTCTTCCTCCATTTCCTTCATGTTGCAGTTGATTTTTTTCAGTATCCGCAAGAGCTCGTTCTGTTCTTCCGCGGTAATTCCCCGGATAAAATTCAGATCGACCATTTCAATGGCTTTCAGATTCTTCTCATTGATCTGGCCGCCCAGATCCGTCAGCACGATCTTCTTCAGACGCGCGTCACCGGAAACACTCTGGCGGCGGATCAGTCCCTTCTGCTCCATCTTTGTCAGAAGATTGGATACAGAAGACTTCGTCAGGGACGTTTCCTGCTCGATATCCTTCTGATAGATATCCTTTTCCGCGTTTGCGGCCAGAAAGCCAAGGATCCGGCCGTTCATCACAATATCCTTATCCACGCCTGCAGCCAGCTGCTTCGCGAACACCAGCCGCTTGCACCGGTAAGTGATCTGCAGGATCTCTCTGCCGATCTGGTGCTGCTTATTCATCACTACCTCCATATTGATCATTGCGATCATTCCGATTACAACAAAATTGGTTTCACACAAAAACAGTTTTGTGTGAAACCAATTGTAATGTACGTATATGTATTTGTCAACCGGAAATTATTTCACCTTTTTCCAGAGCTCGTAGTATTCATTTTCTGCATCCTTGCCGAGATACAGATACATTTCGCATTTCTCGGAAATGATCTTATCGTCCGGGAAGACCGCGGGATCCGAAAGGATGTCTTTGTCGATAAATTCCTCCGCCGCCTTATTGGGTGTGGGATAAGTAATATAATCAAAGTTCCGCGCGGCCACGTCTGCGCGAAGCATAAAGTCGATCCACTTATGCGCGGCATCCGCGTTCTTTGAGTTCTTCGTAATGACCCAGCCGTCGTACCAGACGTTCGTGCCTTCCTTCGGGATCGCGTACGCAAGGTCCGGATTCTCGTTCTTGCTGTAAAGATACTCGCCGGAATAGATCACGCCCAGAGCCGCGTCTCCAGCGATCATCTTGTCCCGTACCTCGTCGATGACATAGGCCTTGACCAGAGGATACTGCGCCTTCAGAAGCTCCATACATTCTTCAAGTTCGCCGGGATCTGTCGTATTCAGGGAATACCCCAGCTTTTTCTCCGCCACCATGAAAGCGTCCCGGACGCTGTCCTGCATCAGGATGCTGCCGGAATACTTTTCATCCCAGAGGATATCCCAGCTGTCCACCACGTCGTCCACCAGCTTGGTATTGTAAAGGATGCCCACCGTGCCCCAGCAGTACGGCACCATGTATTTATTGTCCGGATCAATGAAATCTGAAAGGATCTTCATATAGGTCTGGTTCAGATTATCCTTATTGGAAAGCTTTGACCAGTCCAGCGGCATCAGCAGGTCATTTTCCATCATCTTCTTGACCATGTACTCAGAAGGGCAGACCACGTCATACAGCGAAGAATCCGCTTCGATCCTGGGGTACATTTCCTCATTTGTGGAAAAGGTGTCATAAATGACCTTGATCC
The DNA here is from genome assembly GCA_902803485.1 of uncultured Eubacteriales bacterium. Taxonomy (GTDB): domain Bacteria; phylum Bacillota; class Clostridia; order Lachnospirales; family Lachnospiraceae; genus UBA1267. The sequence goes on from CADCQD010000133.1 coordinate 7,175, forward strand.
CGGTCTCTTCCTCAAATTCTCCGATCAGTTCTTCGTCAATATAATCGCCCCAGTTGTACACTTTGAGCACATTATTCTCCTGCTTGTTCCCGGAACCGCCGCAGGCAGCCATGACTACAATAGAGAGCGCTGCGATCAGGAAAGCAGCAAAGATCACATTTCTTTTCATTATATGTACTTAACCTCCGTTTTTGAGCCCTTCGGGCTGATATTGGTCAGGACCAGCAGGATGATGGCCGAGATGAACATGATGGTGGAAAGCGCGTTCATCGACGGCTTGATGCCCCGCCGGATCTCTGAATAGATCAACGTGGATATCGTATTGATCCCGGGTCCCTTGGTGAAATGCGTAATAATGAAATCGTCCAGGGACATGGTGAATGCCATGAGGAAACCGGAGATCACACCCGGCATGATTTCCGGGACGAGGACCTTGAAAAAGGCCTGGACCGGTCTGGCTCCAAGGTCCAGCGCGGCCTCATAGGTCGACTGGTTCATCTGCCGGAGCCTCGGCATCACGTTCATGATCACATAAGGCACATTAAAGGAAATGTGCGCAAGAAGCACTGTCGAATACCCGAAGGTCACACCGACCGCGATAAACGCGAGCATCAGGGAAAGGCCGGTGACCAGATCCGAATTCAGCAGGGGAATATTATTCAGCGCAAGATACACATTCCTTGCTTTTCCGCGGAGGGCCTGCAGGCCGAGGCAGGAGATCACACCGATCACCGTAGCGATCAGCGCGGAAAGCAGCGCGATCGTCAGCGTATTGCTTACCGCGTCTCCGATCTGAGCGCTGTGGAACAATTCTTCATACCACCGTCCGGAGAAGCCCTGCCACTTCCGGCCTCTGCCTTCATTAAACGAATACACGATCAGGGTCACGATGGGCGCGTACAAAAAGACGAACACCAGCGCAAGGTACGCGTTTCCAAGCATGTGTTTCAGCTTTTTCATCCGTCGTCCTCCTCTCCCAGTGTATCATAATGATTCAAAACAGCCATGCTCAAAAGAATAAAGATCATGAGGACAAAGGAAAGACCCGCCCCCAGGTTCCAGTTGGAGGCTGTGGAAAACTCCTGCTCGATAATATTGCCGATCAGGAAGATCTTCCGTCCGCCCAGAAGGTCGGACACCACAAAGGTGGTGAGGGACGGCACAAAAACCATGGTCACGCCGGAGACGATCCCCGGGAAAGTCAGCGGCATGATCACCCGGAAATTGACCTGGCGCTCATTTGCCCCGAGGTCCCGCGCCGCGTTCAGGGTGTTGTCATCGATCTTCGTCATCGCGTTATATAAGGGAAGCACCATGAACGGCAGATAGTTATATACCATGCCCAGGAGGATCGCGCCGTAGGTGCCCACGATATTGCCTTTATAGCCCAGTTTCTGTAAGAATACGTAGACCAGGCCGCCGTCATCCAGAAGGTTCAGCCAGGCGTAGGTCCTGAGCAGGAAGTTCATCCACATCGGCAGGATGAAGATGAAGATCACAAAGGAACTGCGCTTCAGGCCCGCTTTTCTGAGGATCAGTGCCAGAGGATAAGCGATCAGAAGGCAGACCACTGTGCAGATCACACTGAGAAGCAAAGAGACCAGCAGCGGTCCCAGATGCTCCGGGCGTCCGATGGCCAGGATATGCTCCAGAGTGAATCCGCCATTCTTGCCCTGGAAGCCATACCAGAGGATCATCAAAAGCGGGATCACCGTAAAGCCGATCATCCAGATCAGATACGGAAGCGAAAGCAGCTTTCTCTTATTCATCGACGCCCAGTGCCTCCTCATCCTCTGACTGCGGCTTGTTCATGATCTGAATATCAAAGGGATCCACATGAATGGAAACCTTTGTTCCCACCGGGAACATATCCGTGGAATGCACCAGCCACTCATAGCCGTTCGGAGTGGTTACTTCCATTTCGTAATGCACACCCTTGAATATAATATGTGTGACCACACCGTCAATGGAGCCTTCGCCCGGTTTCAGAAGGTCGATGTCCTCCGGCCGGATCACCACGTCCACAGGCTTATTGACGCCAAAGCCCTTATCCACACAGGGGAACTTCGCGCCGAAGATCTCCACCAGTTCATCATGAATGAACAGGCCGTCCATGATATTGGAATCACCCACAAAGTCCGCCACGAAAGCGTTCTCCGGCTCATTATAGATCATTTCCGGCGTGCCCATCTGCTGAATGTATCCCTGGTTCATCACGACCACCGTATCCGACATGGTCAGCGCTTCTTCCTGATCATGAGTCACATACACAAAGGTGATCCCCAGTTCATTTTTCAGACGGATCAGTTCGTACTGCATATCCTGCCGCAGCTTCAGATCCAGCGCTCCCAGAGGCTCATCCAGAAGAAGCACCTTCGGCTCGTTCACGATCGCGCGGGCGATGGCGATCCGCTGCTGCTGGCCGCCGGAGAGCTGGTCCGGCATCCGCTTTTCAAGACCGTCCATGTTCACCAGTTTCAGCGCGTATCTGATCTTGTCCCGGATATAATCCCTGGACTTTCCCTTGATCTTCAGCCCGAAGGCGATATTCTCTTCCACATTCAGATGCGGAAACAGCGCGTATTTCTGGAAGACCGTATTCAGTTCCCGCTTATACGGCGGCAGTGAAGTGATATCCTTTCCATCAAAGAGGACCCGTCCTTCATTCGGGGTCTCAAATCCGCCGATGATCCGGAGTGTCGTGGTTTTTCCGCAGCCGGACGGTCCCAGCAGGGTAATGAATTCATTTTCATGAATGTCCAGGCAAAGATCATCCAGAATGTTATGATCCGCGGCAAACCGCTTGGTAATGTGCTCCAGCTGAATAATCACATGATCGTTCAATTTTGATTCCCCTTATTCTGAATATTCCGGCGCTGTTCCCGGAAAACACGTGACACATGAAAAAAAACGGGCGGGAGTAGATCCTCCCGCCCGAAAATAACAAATTTTCTGCTCCGTCTGATTACAGTTTCAATTCCAGCTCCGGCTGATCATCCTCGAAAGCAGCCAGCGGTTCAGGTGAAGCAACTGCGCCGATGAAAAGCGGCAGCGCACTCTGATTGTCCGTAATCATGAAAATAAACGGGCGGTCCAGGTATATGGCCGGATTCTGTTCAGGTGCGGTAAACGCCATCATCTTCATCAGGACTGCTGTAGCCGCCGCGGCTTTCGTGCCGTCCTCATCCACTTCGATGTGCGTCTTATGAAGCACCTCTCCTATAGTTAGAGGCGTATTGGAGATTTTATTAAAATCTGCGTCCGCTGAGAATGCCGTCATCATACCCATCTTGATCAGTGCCGCGTTCAGCATTTCCGCGTAATCAAGCAGGAACTTCGGTATCATGATGTCTGTATCTCTCTGCTTAAGGCACGACATATAAGACAGGAGCTTCTCCCCTGTCAGGTTTTGCGTAAAAGCTGTAAAATCCGTACCTTCCTCCGGCAGGACAGCCAAAAAGCTGTACTTCCCGCCTGCGTACGGTTTGAAAAATCCCTTCGCGTCATCCGCGAAAAAGCTGATCCTCTCCGTTGAGAACATGCCTGCCACGTCCTTCGTTTCACCATGGATTCCGGTGAACACATGGGACTGCACACGGCTCTTCTCGAAGGGAACTGCCCATTTGGCTTCGAATGCCAGCGCATTCACAAGCACCATCAGGCATTCAGGAGAAAGATGATCCACAATGTCCGGGATCATGCCGTCAGTTTTTTCACATACCCAGGCATTGATCCGGTCCTTTGCCGCGTCATCAAACGGAAGGCTCTCGATCTCCGCCCGGTAAAGCCGTTCATTCTTATTCCTGAAACGCTTTTTGATCCTCAGTCCTTCCTGGAACCAGATCGAGTCCGCAAAGAAGAACCGGGCGTCCTCTTCAGAAGGAAGCCCCTCCACAAAAGCATGCAGCAGCTCATTATACTTCTTCAGGGGCAGTTCACCGCCGATCGCCTTCAGGATCTCTTCCTGCGCCTTTCCCTCCGCGCCATTCGCGCACATTGCGAGCGCAAGGGAAACAGAAAGCGGTGAGAGCATCACGTCAGGCGCACCTGAAGAGGCTTCTCTTAAGAGAGCCGCCGCGAAATCATAGTATGCCTTACTGAAACGCTGGTCCATATCAAACTCCTGTATCTAAAACTAGCGTTAATATCATATACGATGAGCACAGCAGCATGTCCTGCACACTGCTGCGCTCATTATATATGATTCTTCTGAAAAAAGAAAGTATTTTATCAGCCCTTTTCCAGAGCGAGTGTGCGGGTCGTCAGATCGCATACCTCTGACGGTCCGAAATACTGGATGGCGCCGGGGAAGGTATAGGCAGTCTCCACAGCCCATTCTTCTCTGTGCTCTTCGAAATACTTGAAGGGCCTGCCGTCAAGTTCCACCAGGGCCTTGCGGATGACCGGCTTATCTTCGCCGTGCCTTCTCTCGATATTCATCATCTTCGTGATGGGCATACCGCCTGCGACCCACTCTTCCGCAGGTTTCACCAGATTGCTGACCTTGCTGAGGTAGCCGTTGAATCCGTAGCTGATCAGCATGAAGGCATTGTAGCCCAGGGAATAGCAGTAGTCCGCGTCGAAGTTCGACGGGAACGCGCATCTGCCTTCATAGCCGAAGAAATGATGCTGCGCGCTGAACTTGCCGTGATATGTGCCGGCCTTCTTCCGCTCCGCCAGCTTATCCTTTACCAGGGCGGAGAACAGTTTCTCGGACTCGATCAGAGAGACCTGTACGTTGCCGTGAGGATCTCTTTCCAGGAACAGCTGCTGCTGGATGCTCTCCGGAAGGATCGCGAATACACCGAACGCTTCTTTTGTGAGGCCCTGCTCGATGAAGGCGTACTTTTCCTTCCAGTTCGGAAGAGCATTGAACACTTCCGCCTTGCTGCCGGCCAGAAGCTCGTTGATCTCAGCGATCAGCTTGGAGCACTCGGGAACGAACTCTACGATACCTTCGGGAATGATAGCCACACCGAAGTTCTCGCCGTTGTTTCCTCTCTTCTCTACAGAGTCAGCAATGTAATCAGCGATTGCGGAAAGAGACATCTTCTTGGCTGCCACTTCCTCACCGATCAGGCAGATGTTGGGCTGGGTCTCAAGTGCGCACTCCAGTGCTACGTGAGAAGCGCTGCGGCCCATAACCTTGATGAAATGCCAGTACTTCTTAGCGGAGTTAGCATCTCTCTCG